>QGUT01000234.1 GCA_003242255.1 Bacillota bacterium | reverse complement strand
TGGCTCGGAGATTTTTATAAGAGACAGATGTAGGAGGAGCGGGGGGCACCGACTTTATTGCCATAGAGAACATGAGAAATAAGAGGAACGCAGTGCCTGTTTTAGAGGGGTGGGGCATTCCCACTCCTATAAGTTTGATAGAGGTGCTGAGCGAAGTAGGGGATAGGGTGGATGTGATTGCATCAGGAGGAATGAAAACAGGGCTCGATGTGGCAAAATCGCTGGCTTTAGGAGCTAAAGCGGCAGGTTTTGCTGGAGTTGTGCTATACAAATTGATAAAAGGTGGCCCGGGAGCATTGAAAAAATATCTCGAAAACGTGGAACGGGAACTAATTTATTCCATGGCATTGGTTGGAGCAGAAAATGTGTCAAGTCTGAGGAAAAGGCCATTGATAATCGGAGGGAAGACGTATAATTGGCTAAAATATCGAGGTATTAAAGTAAAATTTAACTGAAACAGAAAACTACAGGGAATTTTCGAGGATTTTACCCAAATCTATTGACATTCGTTAATAATCTGCTACAATTTATTTTGATTGATTAATTTTATGACGAAGGGGGCTGTGATAGTGAAATGAAAGCTTTGGGGCGGCACATCTTAGCAGAAATTTACGATTGCGATGCAAACATATTGAACGACAGGGAACTGATCGAGGAAATCATGGTAAAGGCTGCACTTGAGGCAGGCGCTGAAGTAAGAGAAGTTGCTTTTCATAAGTTCAGTCCTCAGGGCGTGAGCGGCGTGGTTGTCATTTCGGAATCTCACCTTACGGTCCATACGTGGCCGGAGTTAGGATATGCTGCTGTGGACGTTTTTACCTGCGGAGAAAAGGTCAATCCGTGGGATGCGTGCAATTACATCGCGGAGAGTTTCAAAGCTAAGCACATGACTGCCTCCGAAGTAAAAAGAGGAGTATTTGAAAAGCCCGTAAAGGTGGTTAACTTTTAATTTTTACAAAAGGGAAGGGGATACGTTGAGTTTTGGAAGAAAACCTTTCGAATATGGTTTTCTGTAACGGAAAAAATGCGTGGACGGAAGGTCGCGCATTTTTTCCGTTTTTGTATAAAAATTTTTGTTTTGGGTTATATTAATGGATGAAGACCCCCTTTACATGTAGCCCCCATGATGCACGCGCTTTTACGCGTGTATCATGGATTTTTTTTGCCAAAATTGACGGATTGTATGGTATAATATACCGAAGAATTTAAATCGGGGGGTCAGCTTTGGAAGCCTATCAGGAGTTCGTGGCAAATATTAAGAAATTGACCGGGATAGATTTATCTTTATATAAAGAGAAACAAATGAAAAGGCGAATAAATTCTCTCATGCAGAGAAACAACATGGAAAACCTAGCGAGCTATTTTTTACTGCTGAAAAAAAGCGAGAAGCATCTGAAAGAGTTTTTAAATTACATAACTATAAACGTATCTGAGTTCTTTAGGAACCCGGCGCAATGGACGGTACTGGAGAAAGAAATATTGCCTTTATTTACATCGAAGGGGAAATTTATAAAAGTGTGGAGTTCGGCTTGCGCTTCCGGTGAAGAACCCTATTCGCTGGCCTTGCTTTTTGAGAAAATTGGCTATAGTAAGGTGGATATTTTAGCTACAGACATCGACGATGACGCCTTGAGAGCAGCCAAAATAGGTGCCTATTCGGAAAAGAGCATCGAAAATGTCCCGGAGGATCTAAAAAAGAAATATTTTACGGAAAAAGAAGGCAAATTTTTCATAAAGGATGAGATAAAAAGGAAGGTGAATTTCAAGCATCTCAATCTTCTGGAAGACGAATTTCCGAAAAACTGCGACCTTATTTTATGCAGAAACGTAATGATATATTTTACGGAAGAGGCAAAAGACAGGCTTTACAGGAAATTTCACGATTCCCTGTCCGATGACGGAATCTTTTTCGTGGGAAACACGGAGCAGATTTTAATGCCTCAAAAATACGGTTTTACCAGCATTAAGAGCTTTTTTTATAAAAAGGTGAAAAAATAAGTTTTTGTAAAAAATTAGGCCCTCCTATAAATGGGGCCTAATTTTTTTATGCATATGTCTGGCATTATAAGTTTCAGGCAAAAGATTTTATTGCGATTTGCGATTGGCCATGGAAAGACTGGCGCACTAAATTGTTTTAGGAGGTTTTTTTGTAATTTATAAAAATGAGGTGGTGAGAGAGTCTTATGACTTATAATACTCCTCTGATGAATTTGGAAGAAATTATGTCAAAAAAAAGTGACCTTAATGA
>QGUT01000233.1 GCA_003242255.1 Bacillota bacterium | reverse complement strand
TATGCCGGTGGGTGTATTACACCCACCGGCCTGCCTAGCGGCGAGCGTCAAAATTTCTAATAGCTTTGCTATAAATTATCTCTGTAATATTTTTTAAAGCCCATAGTGACATTTTTACTGAATAAAATTATCCTTTTTGAGGTGACATTTTCACAGACTATTGACAGACATGACAAAATTTTACATACTCGTCTACTGTCATTTTTTAGCGCTGTCTTTTCTCTACGCCAGGCCAATTTTATACTCTTGCCAATATCATTATTCCCAAGTTTGATAATTCTCGTTATTTCATCTCCCTTCAAGTGAAATCAGCGCTGCTCCAAGTGCTCCAATGATCTGTGGTTCAAATGGGATTATGAGTTTTTCACCCAACCTGCTTTCGATGGCGCAAACTACTCCCTGATTTTTGGCAACACCCCCTGTCATCATATACTTCCCTTTTCTGCCTATTCTGTCAACCAGGGAAATAGCCTTTGAAGCGATGGATTTATTGAGGGCGTGTATTATGTCACTTCGATCCTTATTTTGCGCGATAAGAGATATCACTTCTGATTCCGCAAATACAGTACACATACTGGTAATAGTGATATCTTCCTTTACTTCCTTTTGAACTTTTGCCATTTCTTCTATTGAAATACCTAATGTCCTCGCCATTACTTCAAGAAATCTACCTGTCCCTGCTGAACACTTGTCGTTCATTACAAAATCGATGACATTGCCAGTGTCATCCAACCTTATCACTTTGCTGTCCTGTCCGCCTATATCTATAACAGTTCTAACAGTATCATCTATAAAAAATGCGCCTTTACCGTGGCATGTGATTTCGGTTACAACTTTATCTGCAAAGGGGATACTCACCCTCCCATATCCTGTCGCTACTATTGATTTAATGTCCTTTTTTTGAAGGCCTGCCTTGTTCAAAGCAATTTCAAAAGCTTGAGTTGCACTTTCCAGTGATTTAGGGCCCGTTGGAACAATGGAATACGATATTATATTTTTGTTTTCGTCGATTATGACCACATTTGTAGAAGTAGAGCCACTATCCACCCCTGCGAAATATCCTTTATTGGCTCTCTGCCCTTCCATCTTTTTAATCCCAGTTGATTCCAAAAAGGCATCTATTCTCGTTGAAATCTGTCCGCTGTTTGAATCGTTATAGTCGGTTTCAATTTTTAATACAGGAATATCCACATTGCTTTTGAGTTCAGCATACTCATAGGAATAAAGATCGCAAAACTTTATGGTATTGTATATTATCCCCCTGAATTTTCCGTTGAGCAACCTGCTTCGATCTTCTACCATTCTCATGCAGGGTGTTAAATTGAGAAGCGATTCCGCATAGCTTCTTAATAAATTATCTTTTGCTTCAATATTGAATACTCTTTCTTCACCCGTACAGGTAAAATTCATCACATTTGCTGTACAAGAACTTCTGAGCTTTTCTATGACGTCTTCTTTAAGTCTAGCGCCCAACACAGCAATGTTTTCGCCTAATTCTTTTCCTTTATCAACGCGCTCGTTTGCTAGAATTTTTAGCAGATTCTCTTCAGCAAAATCCTTATTTTTAAAACCCTGATACGCCTTTATAAACTCAACTATTTCATTGTAAAAAAGATCTATCGAGATAGGGTCTTTTTTCCTGGGCAGGTCCAGGAGATAGGCAAATTTTACTCTATCCTTTAACACATCATAAAGTCTCTTTATGCTGTCACAGCAGGCGGTCAATATAACCTCTTCGATATTGTTTTCAATTATACTTTCCAAAACCCCTTTTGCAAAACTGCATATATTTGAGTGAATAAGGGCCTCAGCATATTCGTGAGATTTATAACCTGATTCGAGCCTTAGCGGTTCTTCTCCAAAGGCTTCGATTATTTCTACAGGCGTGTATTTGCAGATATACCCTACCAAAATTTCACCTCCAAAAGGGTTTTTAAAGCATTTCAAAAAATGCTTCAAGCCTTGTCCTATTCTGTCCTTCTTGATTATTCCTTTTATCCACGCAATCCCCATCCAGATAAAGAAACGGAATACCCAGTTCCGAAGCGAGGTTTTTAATTATAAACGTTCCACCCATGGACTGCTTACAGCCCCAATGACAAAACTGTATAATACCGTCAGGTCTTATTTTTTCTATCAATTCTTTGATTCTTGCAACCTTTCTATCTATTTCACCATTAAAGGAGTTTAAGAGCAGCTTTTCAGCAATTCCCTTAAATGGGTCATTTTATCAATTTTAATAAGAAAATTA
>QGUT01000061.1 GCA_003242255.1 Bacillota bacterium | reverse complement strand
ATCTCATTGTTGTTCTCGTCCACACCGACTCCTTTTATAACCTGACCATCTTCATTTATCAGGACCCCTTGAGCTTTTGCTATAGTGTTTCCGCTTCCGTCCTTTATCTCAATATCTGCCGTCTTGTCGTCAGCATTCAAGTTCTTAATTTCTATCGTATACACGCCTTCTCTGATGCCCTCGCCCAACTTTGCCGCATCCACCATCGAGGCCCTAAAGCCGGTCTTCTCTCCATCTTGTGCCCCTTTGTCGGACAGCACTTCCACTTTAGTAATATAAGCGAAGTTCTCGTTCGCCACTATCTTCCCGTTTTCATCGTACGAGAAGGGCCGCACGTCGGTGCCGTAACCGCCGAATATGTATTTGTTGTTGTACGAGGAGTTGGCCTCCTGTAAAATCTGTTCTTTTAACTGGGTAATCTCATCCAAAATGGCATTCCGGTCGCTGTCCGTCAAAGTGCCGTTGGAGCCGTACACCACCAGCTCCCTGATCCTCTGCAGGATCTCGCCGGTGTTCTGCAGGGCTGCCTCGGTGTTCTGCAGCCAGGTCATGGCGTCGTCCACGTTTTTTGAGTACTGTTCAATCGAGAGCAGAGTGTTCCTCAGCCTCATGGCCAGCACCGCCGACACCGGGTCGTCGGAGGGGAGCCTCACCCGTTTGCCGGAAGAAAGCTGGTCCTGCTTTTCTCCGAGCCTTCTCAAATTGTAGGAAAGGTTTCGCATAAAGGCTTCCGCCAGCATATTCTGGGTTACCCTCATCTAATCATCCCTACCTTCCTGCAACGCCCATGCGGTTTATTATGATCTCCAGCATCTCGTCTATTGCGGTCACCATTCTAGCCGCGGCATTGTAAGCGTGCTGGTACATAATCATTTTTGTCATCTCTTCGTCCAGGGAAACGGAGGAGATCTCCTTTCTCCTCTCGTCCAGCTGGCTTACCATGTACTCCTGGGCTTCGGCCATCCGCTGGGCTTCCTGGGAATCTATGCCTATGCGCGAGATCAAGGCGCCGTAATAGTCGTCTAATGTGCCGTTCAAAGCCGAAAGGTGAGCATACCTCAGGTCGGCCAGCTTCAAAGCGTTCCGGTTGTCTCCGGGAACGCCGCTGGAAGTTTCCGCAGCGGCTATCCTTCTGACATCGTTCAATATGTCCTGGCTCACGAACAGGAGGGAGCCGTCGTCGCTCTGGCTTAAGGTGAAGAAATCCCGGCCCGGTTCGCCGTAGAGGTCGTAGCCTCCCTTATGGATTTCGTTGAAACTTTCGACAAAGGCCTGTGCAAAGGTCCTGAGGCTCTCCAGGTACCCCGAGATTTTGTCCCTCAAATCCAGAAGCCCCTTCAGTTCGCCGGAGTTCATCGAAAGGGGCAAATTGTATTCCTGCCAGATGGGCAAATCGTCGAGGTTCGACGAATCAAAAATTACCGGGGACGTATCGTATCCCTTTACCAGAATGGCCCCTCCAACGTTAACGGTAAAAAGGCCGTTTTCGTCCTCGTAGGTCCTTATATCCACCAATTTCGAAAGCTGGTCCAGCAGGAAGTCCCTTCTATCCCTCAGGTCGGCGGCCGTCACGCCTCTTATCTCAAGCTGGTAGATTTCGGAATTCAGGGCCGCGATCTGCCTGGCGAGGGTGTTTATCTCGCTCACTTTCACCGAAATGTTGAAGTTTACGTCCTCCATCAATTCTTTGAGTTCGATGGCCGTATGGTTTATCGTCTCGACCAGGGTCACCGCCCGTTCCTTCACCGTCTCCCTGATTTCAATGGCCTCCGGGTTTTTAGAAAGTTCCTCCAGGGCCTGCCAGAACTGGGTGAGCACCGAGGAGACGCCTATGTCGGAAGGTTCGTTGAACACCGCCTCTATCTGCTTCAGCATATCGGCCTGCACCGACCACCGGCCCAGGGAGGAGTTTTCGCTCCTGTACTGCATGTCGGCGAAGTCGTCCCTTATCCGCACGATATCGGACACTTTGACGCCGGTTCCGAGCTGGTATGCACCCGCTCCTGCAGTTGTCAGGCCGTAGGGCTTCATGAAGGTAGCTTCCATCACCGCTTTCTGGCGGGAGTAACCTTCTGTATTGGCGTTGGCCACGTTATGGGCCACGTTCTCGAGGCCCCTCTGCTGGGCAAAGAGAGCTTTTTTTGCGATTTCGATTCCGAAAAAGCTGGAATACAAAATATCACCGCCAATCCTAAGCTTTCTTGTCTATGATCCTCAAAGTCCCTTCTTCCGATGTCCTTCCCCCTGAGTCGTATCCGGTGTTCTTTTTGACAGCGGAAGTCATGAGTTCTATCGAAAAGTTGATGTATTCAAGGGCCCCCCTTATGAGCTTTTCGTTGACTTCGTTGGAGCGCTGTAGTTTTAAAAGGATACCTTTAAGTTCTTCGACGATGCTCTCAAACTCTTTCTTTTTATCGGCCGGCAGGATGTCTTTGAGTTTTTCTGCGGTGGTCTCGCCGCCGCAGAGCGATTCAACTATTTCCATTCTTTCGCTTTCGATCCTGCCGAGCTTCAATATCATCTCCTGCTCCACTTCAGTTATCTCTTCCAAAGCCTTGACATCGCCCTTTACCAGGACGTCGGTCTTTTTCTCCGAAAGCGCAAGGAGTTCCCGGTAAATTTCTTTCTGATTTTTCATATTCCCGATGAGCAGGTCCACCAAGCCCTCATTTTTCATTAAAATGCCCCCACTATATTAATCTTCCCTTTCGGTAATCCTCCAACATTTTTTCGGCTATAAGCCTTCCCTCTACGTTATAGGTGCCTTTTTGTATCTGTTCTTTTAATCTTGCCACCTTTTCCTGCCTTATCTCGCTCACTTTAGACGCATAGCCCAGTGCCTTTTTTATCTCCAGGGCATCAGAGGAAAGGCTGACGCTGTCCTCGGCGCGGTTTTCTCCCCTTTCGGTCCTGTTTTTTTCAACCTTTTTCTGCAGGTTTTCGTAAATCCTGAACAAGCCTTCCAGTCCGGTCCTGTTTACGTTCATGGTCATTTCCCCTTTCGCCCGCTTTCATTATTTTTATCGAAAAAAAAAGCGAAAGGATGAGCGGAAAATACTTTAAATACGGGTTGTTTTCTCCTCATATTTCCCGAAATCTTCGATATGCTTGCCCTTTTATCTCAATTTTCCGTCGTCCTGATAGCGCGAAAGGTGGATTTTCCCCTTCATGTCTTCCTTCGGGTGAATGGGCACCTTTTCCACGCCGAATTTTCGCTTCATTTCCCTCGAGCATTTGTCGCACAACCGGCCCGTGAGAATCGGCTGTCCGCACATTTCGCAGTGAAGAATGAGATTTACGTTTTCCTTCTTTAATATGAGCCGGCCTTCCCTCAAGAACTCCAGAATCTTTTTGGGCGGAACGCCGGTCTTTTCGTAAATTTCTTCCATGGTAGCCCCGGGCACTTCGTAGAGGTAATCCTTAACTTTCCGGAATAGCTCTTCCTCTTTGGCGGCGCACTCGGGGCACAGGTTCCTGGTGACGTAGACGAAGACCTTCCCGCACTCAGGGCAGTTCCTGAGTTCCACACTTTCACCCCCTTAATGTTATCCCCTCGCAGCGCAGAGCACGTACACGCCGGCCGCTCCAGCCCGACGTAGAGCTCCGGCGCATTCGTCGGCGGTGCTTCCGGTAGTGTACACGTCATCTATTAAAAGAAGCATCTTGCCTTCTATGAGGGAGCCGTTCCTCACCGCAAAGGCTCCCCTGACGTTCGCCTCCCTCAAGCCTTTATCGAGGAGGCTCTGGTGCTCGGTAGGCCGGGTCCTCACGAGTCCCCTGTAAATTGGGATGTCGGTTCGCCAGCTTATCCTTTCGGCTAGGAGAAAGGACTGGTTAAATCCCCTCTCCCTTTCCCTTTCGGGATGAAGGGGGACGGGAACCAGGTAGTCGAAGGACGGCCAGTTTTGCCTTTCCAATGTCCCGCACATCTTTTCGCTTAAAAGTTCGCAGAACCTCCGCTCTCCCCTGTATTTGTAAAGATGGATTATTTCTTTCAAGGCCCCCTTGTAGGCTCCGAAAGCCCGGGCCTCTATGAAACTGCGGATTTTTCCTCTACAGTCGTTGCAGAGCGAGTTTTCCTTCTCCAGAGGCCTCCCGCATTTCCTGCAAAAGGGAGGGCTCAAGGGTTCTATTTTCCCAAGGCAATCAGAGCAAAGCAGCCTTTCGCCCTTTTGAAGCTTCGCGCCGCAAAGGGCGCAGCAGGGCTTCTCCGGGAAAAGGGCGTCTATAAGAAGATCAGAAATTTTCTGGATTCCGCCGCGATGCATTGCAAAATTCCCCAGCCAAAATTCATCTTTTGTGTATACTTCGACATATTTTCATTTTTTTCCTGCCTCTTCAAAAACAAAGCCTGCCTTACCAGGCAGGCTACATCATTTCGGGGACTATGAGGCCGTAGTTCCCATCTTTTCTCTTGTAGACCACGTTTATCTCGTCCGTCTCGGCGTTGATGAACACGAAGAAATTGTGTCCGAGCAGGTTCATCTGGAGCATAGCTTCATCCACGTGCATGGGCTTTACCGCAAAACGCTTTACCTTCACTACCTTCAGTTCTTCCTCTTCTTCCGCCGGTTCTTCTAAAGCCAAGCTGTTCGCCCTTTGTGCTTCCCGGCGCAGGGCTTTGGTGAGCCTGGTCTTGAATTTGGCGATCTGTTTTTCCAGTTTTTCCGCCACCAGGTCGATGGAGGAATACATATCCTGGGTCTCTTCTTCGCCCCTCAGGATTATGTCGTTGACCGGTATCGTAACTTCAACTATGTGCCTTCCCTTCTCCACGTTGAAAGTGACCTGGGCTTCCAGGTTGTCGCTGTTTAAGTAGTTGAAATGCTTGCTCAACTTCCCTATTTTTTTCTCCGCATATTCCCTCAGAGCAGGGGTTACCTCGATGTTTTTGCCGCTTACCGATACTTTCATAAACAAGCTCCCCTTTTTCATTATGCTTTTGTCTAAATTATACCAGCATCCGACGACAAAATCCAGTTTAAGTCAGACTACTTTGAAGCAGCTGTTGCCTATAAATTCGCGGATTATGGACGTGGCGGGTATATCCCACTCTTCCTCTAGGGGCTGGAAATGCTGGAGGAGTTGTAAAAGGTGACTTGCCATAACGTGCTCGGGATGTTCCTCTCCTATTTTCTTTAAAAGGGGCTCGGCGTATTTTTTGAGCACTGCAAATTCGTAGACCAGGGCCGAGTTGAACATGACGTCGGCCTCTTCCTGGAATGGGAAGATGTGCTTTTTCGCGCCCTTCTGGACCGAGGGCCACATGGCAAGGGTCTTCAGGGCATCGGCTCCACGGGTGCGGCTGTCTCTCACCATGCGCCTTAAAAGCCGGGTATGGGCAGTGGTGATGTAATTGTGGTTGTCTACGGAAAGCTGGGTCAGGGCGCTCACGTAGATTTTGAATTTATCCTTTTTGGGAATGGCGAAGGTGAGCTTATCGTTTAAGGCGTGGATGCCCTCTACTATTATGGGCTGGTTTTTTTCTATTTTTACCGGGTACTTTCGAAATTCCCTCTTGCCCGTGACGAAATTGTACCTGGGCAGGTACACCTCTTTCCCCTGGATCAAAGCCTCCAGCTGCCGGTTAAAAAGCTCAATGTCTATGGCCTCCAGAGCTTCAAAATCGTGCTTTCCGTCTTCCCCCACCGGAGTTTTCTCTCGATCTACGAAATAGTCGTCTAGCGATATGGCAAAGGGCTTTGCCCCGTTCACCATCAGGTGCACCATGAGCCGCTGGGCGAAGGTGGTCTTCCCCGAAGAAGAGGGGCCCGCTACCAGTATCAACCTCAGCATGTCCCGGTTTTCACAGATCAAGTCGGCGATCTGGGCTATCTTTTTTTCGTGCAGGGCCTCCGCAATCCTTATAATCTCTCCGGCCCTGCCTGATGTTATATAGTCGTTCAGGGCGCCTGCGTCGGCTACGCCCAGAATATGGGCCCAGCGCTCGGACTCCCGGAATACTTTGAAAAGCTTGGGCTGTTCGTCGAAAGGCGGTATTTCCAAGGGAAGTTGCGGCTTCGGGTGCTGCAGCACGATCCCGGGAAGATAGAATTTCAGCGCAAACCACCGGACGTACCCCGTTGAAGGGAGTAAAATATCGGTAAAGTAGTCCATAAGCCCATCGAGCTCGTACAGATCCACGTAGTCTTCCTGCAGGTATTTAAAGAGCCTCACTTTGTCGTCCCAGCCCAGTTTTTTGAAATACACCGCCGCTTCTTCAGTGGGAACCCTTTTCTTGATTATGGGAAGGTCCTTTTCTACCAGCTCCCTCATTCTTCTTTCTATAGCCTGGACGTCGTTCGAGTCAATGGGCTCCTTCCAGAGGATTTCGGAGTAGATTCCGTTTCCTATGGAATGCTCCACCATTACCCTGCAGCCGGGCAGCACGTCGCTGGCCGCCTTTATGAAAATAAAGGCGAGGGTCCTCACGTAGACCCTCATGCCGCTTTCGCTGGAAAGGTCCAAAAATTCCACGGCGGCATCGTCTTCTACCACGTGGTTCAGGTCGTAGAGGCGGTTTCTTAACACAGCACAAGTCACCGGAGAAGAAAAGGTATCCTTTACTCCTTCGGCGATTTCGCGCAAAGTTACGGGGCTTTCGTAAGTCCTTTCACCGATGCCCTTTATATAGACCTTCAATGCGTTTTCACCTCCCGAAAGTGCAAAATCCTACCTGCTTGCGCCACCACCGCCGCTGGAGCCTCCTCCGAATCCCCCTCCACCGCCGCCGAAACCACCGCCGAATCCTCCACCAAATCCTCCGCCGAAAAAGCCGCCGCCGAAGGGACCGCGGAAGGGTCCGAATCCGCCTCCCGGCGGCCTGCGCCAAAATCCCCTGCGCATGCCTGATATAATTATTATCCACCATACGACGAAAAACAATATGGCAACTGCCGCTTCTAGAGGAAACTCCTCTTCCCCGGAGTACGCCGAAAGCTCCTTAAATTCTCCTTCTTCCATGTTTAGGCCGTATTCTTCCGCTACGCTTGATGCAACAGCCATAAACGTATCCAAAATCCCTTTCGAATATTCACCTTCTTCAAAGGCGGGAAGGGCAAAATCGTCCAGAATTCGCCCCGCCTTTCCATCGTTTATAGCGCCTTCCAGGCCGTAACCTACCTCAATCCGGATCCGCCCGCTTCTTCCCGCCAGCAGGTTCTCCTTGTTCACCAGGATCAGGACACCGTTGTTTTTTTCCCGGTCCCCTATCCCCCAGCTCCTGAAAAGTTCCAGGGCGTACTCCTCGATGGTCTTCCCGGAAAGGTCGTTTACCGTCACCACCACAATCTGGGCTTTGGTCTTTCCATCGATGGCTTCCGCCACGGCCCTCATCCGGGCTTCGTCAGCCCCATCGATGAGGTCCGCATAATCGTAGACGTAGACGAGTGCAGGAGGCCTCGGCGGCACCGGTTCCAGGGCCGCAGCCCCTGCTAAAGAGAACGCAAAGTAAAGGAAAAGCAAACCTGCTGCGGCCGCAAGCCAAAAGGGGGAAAGCTTTGCTCCTTTCATTTTTATTCTCCTTTGCTGCTGAAATCCACTTTAGGGACTTCGTGGGCTCCTTCTTCCGCTCTGAAGTACTCCTTCGTCTCGAAACCCATGATCCTGGCGATTAATACGGTGGGGAAACTCCTTATTTTGCTGTTGTATTTCTGGACCGCATTGTTGTAGTCCATCCTAGCCACCGCAATCCTGTTCTCGGTGCCGGCCAGTTCGTCGGCGAGCTGCCGGAAGTTGGCATCGGCCTTAAGGGTGGGGTAGTTTTCCACAATAGCCAGAAGCCTCGAAAGGCTCTGGGAAAGTTCCGCGTCCGCCTCGGCCTTTTCGGCCACCGTCCCCGCGCTTATCAGCTTTTCCCGGGCCCGGGTGACTTCCGTAAAGATCTCCTGTTCATGGGCAGCGTAGCCCTTTACCGTCTCCACCAGATTGGGTATGAGGTCCGCTCTCCTCTGGAGTTGATTTTCCACCTGGCTCCATTTGCTGTTCACGTTCTCTTCGGCGTTTACCAGGCTGTTGTAAGTTCCAAAGCCAAATACGAAAATTAACCCGATGATTACCACAACCGCAATGATCGCGCCGTTTTTGTTGTTCAAGAAAGACCCCCCTTAACATATTTTATACATTTATTATATCAATAAGTGACCGCAAAGTCACTCCAGCCCATTTTTTGAGCCTAAAAACAAATACATTTAATTATATTTTGAATTTTATTGAAGGATTTTGTAACAAATTGTATAATTAGAGTTACTAGTCCATTAAAATTAAAAAAGAAAAAATTAATAGAAAACGGAGGGTTGGAAGATGAAGAAGGCACTTGCACTCGCAACCTGCGCCGTGCTCCTGGCTGTCATAGTGGCAGGATGCGGCGGAAGCGGAGGAAGCGGAGGGAATAACTCCGGAAGCCAGGGCCAGACCTTCATCAACATAGCCACAGGCGGAACTGCAGGCACTTACTTCCCGCTGGGTGGAGCGCTCGCGGAAATCTGGAACAAAAACATACCTGGAGCCAACGCCACAGCCCAGAGCACGGGGGCCTCGGTAGCCAATGTTAACCTCCTGAAGGATGGAAAAGCGGAAGTGA
>QGUT01000003.1 GCA_003242255.1 Bacillota bacterium | reverse complement strand
CCTTTGGGGTAATTGGCCCAATCGTGGCCTTTGTCGTAAAAAATATGGTCCGAGTCCAGCTCCACCTTCAGGTCGAAATTCAAGGAGGCCAGAAAGATCCTGCGGTCGTTCCTCTTCCTTATGGCGGCGTAGGTGCCGTAATCGATGGCGCAGGGAAACACATAACCTCCGTTGTAGTCGGTGTGCTCCCCGATGAGATTCACCCGCCCGGGAGCGTAAAAAACCCTTATGCTCTCGCCATTTTTCCCGTAAAACTTTTCCAGAGACTCCACTACCGGTTTAATCATCTGGGCCCTCCCCTCCTGATTTCTCAAAACCGATTTCACTCATAAACTTATCGAAGGCGCTCCTTCCTTTTTCGTCCCGCTTGAATACCCCCGCATCCATCAGGACTTTCAGGAATTTATTGCCCACTTCCTGCTTTATGATGCTTTTGGCTTCCTTCTCGCTGCACTTATTCCCGTATTTTGCGACGAGTTCCTCTATCCACTCTTTGTGTTTGTACAGGGGGTCTTCCGGGCCGCAGCGGTCCCCTGAAAAAGCCCTCTCCCCTTGTAAAATTTTTTCGATCTCCTCCAGTTCGTATTTTAGCCGCCCCGGCAGGATGGCGAGCCCCATGACTTCGATGAGGCCTATGTTCTCCTTCTTAATGTGGTGCAGGTCCTCGTGGGGGTGGAAGATGCCGTAAGGGTGGTCCTCAGTGGTCCTGTTGTTGCGAAGGACCAGGTCTATCTCCAGTTCCCCTCTCCGGTTGATCCTCGCGATAGGGGTAATGGTGTTGTGGAAGACGGTTTCGCCGTTTTTTAAGCTGCGGGACAGGATGTCCGCATTCGCATCGTCGTACTCCTTCCAGCGGTAAAGGATATAGGAACATATATCCACGAGCCTGCTCCTGTCCCGTCCGGACAGCCTGATTACGGACATGGGCCATTTCACTATACCGGCCCTGGCATCCGGAAAGCGAGGGTGCTTGTAGAAGCTCTCGACGGGGGCTCTATCCAAGGGGAAAACGTGCCTCCCCCCCTGGAAGTGTTCGTGGGCCAATATGGAACCTCCCACGATGGGCAGGTCCGCGTTGGAGCCTATAAAGTAGTGAGGGAACTGCTCCAGAAAATCGAAGAGCCTTTCGAAGGTCTTCTCGGAGATCTTCATGGGGACGTGCTTTTCGTAAAACAGGATACAGTGTTCGTTGTAGTACACATAAGGCGAATACTGAAAGTACCACTGCTCCCCCGCCACTTTCACGGGAATCACCCGGTGGTTCTGCCTCGCCGGATGGTTTAAATTCCCCGAAAAGCCCACATTTTCAAGGCAGAGGGCGCATTTCGGGTAGCCGGAGGGCTTTAATTTCCTCGCCAGTTCGATTTCGCGGGGGTCCTTTTCCGGCTTTGAAAGGTTTACGGTGATCTCCAGGGTTCCGTATTCCGTAGGGACCTGCCAGTATATGTTCTTCGATATCCGGTCCATCCTGATGTAATTGGAATCGCAGGAGAGCCGGTAAAAATAGTCGGTGGCCTTTTGTATGCCTTCTTTTGAGGCGATGGCGTAAAACTTTTTTATGACTTCCGACTGCCGCGGCATCAGGAGCCCCATGATCCTGCTGTCCATCAGGTCCCTGTAAGTCTGGGTATCTTCAGGGATGAGCCCGATTTTTAACGCGTAGTCCAGGAGGTTCTTCAAAATTTCGTAAGGGGTATCCGGGACTTCGTCGGGCACCGGCCCTTCGTAAGGGACCGGGATTTTGAAGAGGTCCAGGAGCGCGTTGCGGCTTGGGATGACATCCGGTTCCTCGATCAATTCCTTCTTAAGGGCGAATTTGAGCAGCCGCTCTATTTCAAAGGCGCAATTTCTCCAATCCATGCCGTCTCCCTCGGAACTTAATTATAATTTTTAACTAAGTCTCTAAAAAAGAAGGTAGGGTTTGTTAAATATTTTAATAAATCTTTATTTAAGGAAGTCTTTCGACATGCCTTTGAAAAATCCTTCAACCCTGCCTAAAATTTTTAATTTTTTCAAAAGAACAGGCTCAAAAGCTCATCCACCGAGATGTTGGCAAAATAGTCTGCGGTATTTACGCCCATCAGCGCTTCCCGTATGGCCTCTTCGGAGTGCCTTACCCCCTTCAAAAGCCTTTCCACTTCGGCCACGTCGCGCTTACCGAAAAAGTCCCCGTAAAATTTCACATCCTCTATCCTGCCCTTTTCCACGTTCAGGTGGACCTCTACGGTGCCCCCGGGGAATTTTTTCTCGTTTCTGAATTTGTACTCGGGAGATTCGCCGAAATTCCACTCCCAGGTGCCGTACTTTTCCCTCACCAGTCCTTCTATCTTTTTTACGTCCTCCGGAGTGAACTCGTACACCCTTCCTTCCTTGCCCCTTTTCACGTGGTCCATGATGAGGTCGATAAATTCCTCTATGGTGAGGGGTTTTTTGAGGTGTTCGCTGATGTTGGTCACCCTCTTTTCCACCGATTTTACGGCCTTGTCCTCGAATTTCAGGCTCCTGGGCTTTAAGGCCGCCGAAAGGTCCCGGATGCTCGAGGAAAAAAGGAGCGTCCCGTGATGGAGAATCCTGTTTTTGTAGCAGTACTGGGCGTTCCCCGAGATCTTCCTGCCATCTATGGTTATGTCGTTGCGCCCGGAAAATTCGGCGTCGACCGAAAGTTCCCTAAGGACTTCTATTATGGGCTCGGTGAACTTCCTGAAATCGGCGAAGCTCGAGAGGCCTTCGTTTACTATAAAGGTGAAATTCAAATTGCCCAGGTCGTGGAAGACGGCGCCGCCTCCCGAGAGCCGCCGCACCACCTTTATGCGGTTCTTTTTCACGTAGTCCAGGTCTATCTCGGCTAAGGCGTTTTGATTCTTGCCGATGATGACCGACGAATCGTTGCGCCAGAGCATGAAGATTTCTTCTTGAAATTCTTTTAAAAGGTATTCTTCCGCTGCTAAGTTGAAATAGGGATCCGTGCTCTTATTGTAAATGTACAGCATCGATTTCACCCCGTCCTGTATAAATAAAGAGGGCTTTGAAGCCCCCGAAAATCTTATTCGGCCTTGAAATCGCCCAGGAGTCCTATTTCCGATGCGACCTTCTGCATGCCCTTTATGGTCTCTTCTATGACCTGATCCAGGTCCATTCCGAGCATCCTCGCCCCCTCTTCAATGACCTCCCGGTTCACTCCAGCCGCAAAGCTCTTCTGCTTCCACTTTTTCTTTACCGATTTTAAGGTGGTGCTCATGATGCTCTTGTCGGGCCGCATAAGGGCCGTGGCGGCGATGAGGCCCGTGAGTTCGTCGATGGTGTAGAGGACCTTCTCCATCCTTTCAGTGGGTTCCACGTCGACGCATATTTTCCAGCCGTGGCTCTGGATGGCCTTTATGTAGTCTTCGGGCCAGCCTTCCTGCTCCAGGATTTCCCTCACCTTTACGCAGTGCTGGTCGGGGTACATCTCGTAGTCCAGGTCGTGCACCAGGCCTATTATGCCCCACTTTTCCGCATCTTCCCCTAAAAGTTCGGCAAAATGGCGCATTACCGATTCCACCGCCAGGGCGTGCTTTATTAGGTTTTCGCTCTTCGTGTATTTTTTGAGGAGCTCAAAGGCGTCGTCTCTCGTGGGGACCCTGGCCATCTTCAGTCACCACCTCCGGCTTTTGCGAAATCTCCGCTCTCCTTTATCCACCTGGCCGCCTTTTTCATCCGCCTTGCGGTCTCTTCCCGGCCCAGGAGTTCGATGATGTCGAACAGCCCCGGCCCCACGGTCCTTCCGGTTATGGCAAGGCGGGTCGGGTGAATTATCTCCGCCGCTTTCACTCCTAAAGAGTCGGCCAGGCTCCTGAAGGCAATCTCGGCCTGCTCCTTGTCGAACTTGTCCAAAGCTTCCAGGGCTTCGGCGCCCTTCAAGAGGAGGTCGGCGGCATTTTCCTTGGCGAAATGCTTTCTTACCCCTTTTTCCTCGTATTCTTCCACGTCTTTCAGGAAGAAGGCTATGGAATCGGCCAGTTCATCCAGAGTCCTGGCCCGGTCCCGGGAGATCTCCACGGCCTTTTTGATGTAATCGTAACGGCTCTTCGACTCTTCTTCGTCGATTATGCCCTTTCTGACCAGGAAGGGAATGGTCTCGGAGGTTATGTAATCGAGGTCCAGCTCCCGCAGGTAGTGGCTGTTGATCCAGGTGAGCTTCTTGACGTCGTAGATGGCCGCCGTCTTGTTTACCCTGTCCAGGGTGAATTCCTCTATGGCCTTCTCCAGGGGCATTATTTCCTCGCCGTCCCGCGGCGACCAGCCCAAAAGGGTCAGATAATTTATTATGGCCTGCGGCAGGTAACCCTGGTCCCGGAACTCCTCGACCGACGTGGCGCCGTGGCGCTTGCTCAGCTTGCTCCGGTCCGGCGCGAGGATCATGGGCACGTGGGCGAACTTGGGAAGATCGTAGCCCAGGGCCTCGTACACCTTTATCTGCTTTGGAGTATTGGAAAGGTGCTCCTCCGCCCTAATCACGTGGGTTATGCCCATGGCGTGGTCGTCCACCACGCAGGCGAAGTTGTACGTGGGCACGCCGTTGGACTTCATTATGATGAAATCGTCCAGCACCGAATTTTCAAATACCACCGTGCCGCGGATGATGTCCTCCACCACCGTCTGGCCTTCCTGCGGAACTTTCAGCCTTATGACGGGCTTCCGGCCCTCGGCCTCGTACTTCTTCCGCTCCTCCTCGCTCAGGTTGCGGCAGTGGCCTTCGTACCTCGGGGCCTTCCCGGCCTTCAGCATGGCCTCCCGGCGGGCTGCCAGCTCCTCCGGGGTGCAGTAGCAGTAGTAGGCCTTGCCCTCGGATACCAGCCTTTCGGCCTCTTTCCTGTAAAGTTCGAGTCGCTTGGACTGAAAATAGGGCCCGTATTCTCCGCCCTTGTCCGGGCCTTCGTCCCAGTCCAGGCCCAGCCACTTCATGGACCTGATGATCTGGGCCACCGACTCTTCCGTGGAGCGTTCGGTATCCGTATCCTCTATTCGGAGGATGAAGGTTCCACCGTTGTGGCGGGCAAAAAGCAGGTTGAAAAGGGCAGTCCTAGCGCCGCCTATGTGGAGGCTGCCGGTAGGACTGGGTGCAAATCTTACCCTGACCTTTTCCGTCATTTAAAACACTCCCAATTCCTTTTTTTGTAGTCATTATAACATATTTTTCAAGGGTTATTCATCTTTTTTGCTCAGGAACGCGGTTATATCGCTGTAAACTTTAAGGACCGGGATGTCAAGGCCGCGCGATATGCGGCGCACGTCTTCGAACTCCAGGGAGGTGCGCACCACCTTTCCGCCTCTTTTCAGGACCTTCACCTTCACCGGCCCCCAGGGCGTATCCCTCTGCTCGATGGTCCTGTCCAGCTTGTACCTTTCCACTTCGTAGTACCTCACGCCGATGGTGGTGGTCTCCTCAAGGAGCGCCCTGGCGATCTCTTCCCTTTTGTCGAGGGGCACTATGCAGGAGAGCTTCACCGCCGGCCTGCTCTTTTTCATCACGATGGGGGTGAGGAAGACATCCAGGGCCCCTCTTGCAAAGAGCCTTTCCATGACCTCGTCGTAAAACTCAGGGTTCATGTCGTCGATGTTGGCCTCCATCACCAGGACCCTGTCTTTTTCCAGGTCCCCGCCCTCCGCTTTCAGTAGCACGGCCCTCAGCACGTTGGGGCTTTCCCGGTCCCTTTTGCCCAGGCCGTAGCCTACTTTTTCCGGAATTCCCGCCGGCATGGGTCCGAACTCGCTCGCAAAGATGGAGAGGAGCAGGGCACCGGTCGGAGTGGTGAGTTCCCCCTCTTCGCCCCGGGCGTAAACGGGGATGCCCTTTAAAAGCTCTAAAGTCGCCGGAGCCGGCACCGGCAGCACCCCGTGGGCGCACTCCACCGTGCCGCTCCCCACGTTGACAGGGGACGCAACCACCCGGTCAGGCTTTACCATGTCCATCAATATGCAACTCCCCACGATGTCCACTATGGAGTCCACGGCACCGACCTCGTGGAAGTGGACCTCTTCCGGGGCCTTGCCGTGGATCTTGCCCTCCGCCCGGGCAAGTCTTAAAAAGGCTTCCTTGCTCATTTCTTTTACTTCGGCCTTGAGAGAACTCCTGTCGATTATGTCGTAGATTTCCTTCAGGCCCCGGTGCGGATGGTGCTCGGAAGACCGGATGGCGACGTCGGTGCCCGAGATGCCCTTTTTCAATCCCTTCTTAATCTCTATCTCGTACCCGGAAAGGGGGAGTTTCTTCAGTTCCTCTAAAAAAGCCCTCTCATCGGTTCCCAGGTCCAGAAGGGCCCCCAGGAACATGTCCCCGCTTATTCCGGAGAAGCAGTCAAGGTAAAGCAGCTTCATTCTCCGTGCCTCCTAACCGGTTTATAAGGTGGGCGGCAAAGCCCGCTCCGAAACCGTTGTCGATGTTCACTACCGTGATGCCGCTGGCGCAGCTGTTGAGCATGGTGAGCAGGGCCGAAAGACCGTTGAAGTTCGCCCCGTAACCGACGCTGGTGGGCACCGCTATGACGGGCTTATCCACAATGCCCCCCACCACGCTGGCGAGAGCTCCCTCCATTCCCGCCACCACCACTATCACCTGGGCCCTTTCCAGAACTTCCAGGTTCATGAAAAGCCGGTGGATGCCGGCCACCCCAACATCGTAGAGCCTCTCCACCCTGTTGCCCAGAAGCTCGGCGGTCACCGCCGCTTCTTCGGCCACGGGCAGGTCCGACGTGCCGGCGGAAGCCACGGCGATTAAACCCTTGTTTTTCGGCACCGGCTCCCTTATCACCGCAAAAATCCGGGCGTCCGGGTAGTACACCGCATCGGGTATGGCCTTTTTTACTTCCTCAAAGACTTCCCGGCCCGCCCGGGTGCCCATTATATTGGTGCCCCTCGCATTCATCCGCTCCGCAATCTTCACCACCTGCTCCGGGGTTTTCCCCTGGCAGAAGATGACTTCGGGCACCCCTCTCCTCAGAGCCCGGTGGTGGTCCACTTTGGCAAAGCCCAGGTCTTCGTAAGGCAGGTCCTTTAAAAAATGCAGGGCTTCGTCGACGGAAAGCTCGCCCCTTTGCACCTTAAGAAGGACATCCTTTAGTTTTTCCAAAGCGCCTTTTCCTCCTCCTTCAAGCTTTCGTTCATGCTGCCGGTCCTGTACCCTGTAAGGTCCAGCGAAACGTAGACAAAGCCCAGCTTTTTAAATTCCTTCGTCACCTTTTCCCTTAGGCTGCTGTCAAAGAACTTATCTATTTCATCGGGCAAAACCTCGATCCTGGCCAGGTCCCCGTGGCTTCTCACCCGGTACTGGGTAAAGCCCAGGGCGTCTAAGAGTTCCTCCGCCTTTCCGACCCGGTCCAGCTTTTCGGCGGTTATCTTCTCTCCGTAGGGGAAGCGGGAGGCCAGGCATGCGAAGGAGGGTTTGTCCCAGGTGGGAAGGCCCATTTCCCTGGAAAAGTTTCTTATCTCGGCCTTTGTAAGGCCCGCTTCCTTCAAGGGGCTTACCACCCCGAGCTCGTCCTTGGCCTTCATGCCGGGCCTGAAGTCCCCGGTATCGTCGGCGTTGGAGCCGTCGACCACGAAGTTAAACCCTCTTTCCCGGGCCATCCGGACGAGCTTGCCGAAGAGCTCCTTTTTGCAGTAATAGCAGCGCTCCGGCGGATTTTCCGAAAAACCGGGCACCGCCAGTTCTTCCGACTCTATTATCTCGTGGCGGGCCCCCAACTTTAAAGCTAAAGCTTTGGCTTCTTCCAGTTCCCTGGCAGGATAGGTGCTCGAGCGGGCGGTCACCGCCAGCACCTTATCCTTCCCCAGCACGTCGAGGCAGACTTTCAAAAGGAAGGTGCTGTCGACGCCTCCCGAAAAGGCTATCAACACGCTTCCCAGGTTTCTTATGATGTCCTCTAATTTTTCGAGTTTTTCCATTTCTTTCAACGCCAACCCTCCACTTCGAATTCTTGCTTTATCCTCTCCGAGAGGAAGCTGTACCTCGTGAGAGCCCGGCTATTCCTCACGGCTAAAGTGAGCGCCTGCTTTGAGCCCACCAGCACCATGAGCTTTTTGGCCCTGGTGATAGCCGTGTAAAGCAAATTTCGCTGCAGCATGACGTAATGCTGGACGACGAGGGGCATGACCACTACCGGAAATTCGCTGCCCTGGCTCTTGTGGACCGACAGGGCGTAGGAAAGCGTAAGCTCCTCCAGTTCGTCGCCGGTGTAAGGGACAATCCGTTCCCCTTCCGCGTCGGGAAAGGAAACCAGCACCCTCTCATCGTCGTCGATCCTGACGATCCGCCCCAGGTCGCCGTTAAATACTTCCTTTTCGTAATTGTTCTTGATCTGCATCACCCGGTCCCCCTCCCGGTAGCTGACGGAGCGAAAAGAAATCTCCCTCTTCCCCGGGGAAGGGGGGTTCAATCTATCCTGAAGTCGGAGATTCAAGGAAAGGACCCCTACGGCGGTCTTCTTCATGGGGGTTATCACCTGGATGTCCTCCATGGGGTCGAAACCCCCGAAGTCGGGGAGCCTCCTCGACACCAACTCCACCACCCTCTCCAGGGTCTCCTCAGGGGTGGTTGCCTGCTCAAAATAAAAGTCCCTGCCCTTCACGTTCAGGTACGGGAAAAGCCCTTTGTTCACCCGGTGGGCGTTCACCACTATCATGCTCTCCCGGGCCTGTCGGAAGATTTCGTCCAGCATCACCACCGGGATCCGGTCGCTCGCTATTACGTCCTTCAACACAGACCCGGGGCCCACCGAGGGCAGCTGGTCCTTGTCTCCGACCAGAATGAGCCTCGCCAAGGGCTTTAACGCCGAAAGCAGGTGGTGCATCAAAACTATGTCCACCATAGAAGTCTCGTCGATGATCACCACATCTTCGTCCAGGGGGTTTCCCCGATTCTTGCCGAAGAACATGCCGCCTCCGCCTGAGGCCCTGTACTCCAGGAGGCGGTGGATGGTGCTGGCCTCCATCCCGGTCGCTTCCGCCATGCGCTTGGCGGCCCTGCCGGTGGGGGCAGCCAGGGCGACTTTGAGCCCGCGCATTTTAAAAAATTCCACCAGGCATTTTATCAGGGTGGTCTTGCCCGTGCCGGGCCCACCGGTGATGACCAGAACTCCGGAGGAAGCCGCTTTTTCCAGGGCTTCCTTCTGCTTCGGCGCAAGTTTTATATTGCAGCGCTCCTCTATTTCGGCCATTTCCTCCTCGGTTATATCGAGGGGCTTCATCCTGCCGAATCCCGAGATCAGATAAAGCTTCCTCGCCACCGATTTTTCCGAGGCGTAGAAGGCCGGAGAATATATTCTTTCCTCCCTTTCCTCCCCGCTCCCATCTATCACTACCTCTTCCTTTTCTCCTAAGGCAGGCAGGACTTCCTCCACCAGGCCTTCCTCAACTTCCAGCAGCGATGAAGCTCTTTTAAGGAGCTCGGCTTTCGGCAAGAATACGTGGCCTTCCTCGGCCGCCTGCTGGAGCGCGTATAAGACTCCCGCCGCGACCCGCTCCGGCGCGCCGGCCTCGATCCCCAGGGATCGGGCTATTTTGTCCGCCGTCTTAAAGCCGATGCCGTACACCTCGTCGGCGAGCCTGTAAGGATTCTGCTTTATGACCTCGACGGCCTGTCCTCCGTAGGCCTTGTAAATCTTCACCGCCAGGCTCGCCCCCACGCCGTGGCTCTGCAAAAAAAGCATTATATTCCGGATATCCTTTTTTTCGGCGAAGGAACTCACTATCGTCTCGAGGCGCTTCTTGCCGATACCCGGTATTTCCAGCAGGAGTTCCGGTTTGGAATCCAGCACCTCGAGGGCCTTTTCCTGAAACTTTTCTACAATCTTCCTCGCCGTCACCGGGCCTATGCCCTTTATGATGCCCGAGGCCAGGTAATTTTCTATTTCCCTGACGGTGGCGGGAATTAGGGTTTCGCAGCCTTCTACTTTGAGCTGGTATCCGTGCTTTTCGTGAATTTCCCAGGAGCCTTTTATCCTTATAAGTTCGCCTTCGCTCACCGAAGGGAAAAATCCCACCGCAGTCACCGTCTCTCCGGAATCCTTCACTTTTAACCTCACCACGGTGAAGAAGTTTTCTTCGTTGCGAAAAGCGATCCTCTCCACCACTCCCTCAAGTTCTACCATAAGAGCACCTCTTGCGGCTTTCTTAAATTGTTTATATCACTTTTGCCCCGCCGCTGCAACAATAAAAAATTCCCGGAAGGGGGATCTTCAGCCCAGCAGGCGTTTGAATTCCACCACCAGGTTCCTGCCCTTCTTTTTGGCGCCGAAGAGCAGGGCCTGGTCCGCCTTGTTTACCAGTTCTTTCACGCTCATGGCATCCTCTGGGCAGGAAGCGACGCCGGCGCTCACCGTTATGGATATCTTTTTGCCATCCTCGGTCCTCTCGAATTCGGCGGCAGCCACGGCCTTCCTTATCCTCTCGGCGATGGCGAAGGCCTCCGAGCCCGAAGTATCGGGAAGGATTATCGCAAATTCTTCTCCCCCGTAACGGCCGACTATGTCGCCGCTTCGAACGTTCTGCCTCAAAAAGTCGGCCAGTTTCTTTAAAATTCGGTCGCCCATGAGGTGACCGTAGCAGTCGTTGAAGGCTTTGAAATGGTCTATATCTATCAGTATCAGGCTGAAGGTGCCTCCGCAGGTCTTGACCTGATTTACCATTTCCTCCAGCCGCTCGTAGATGTACCTATGGTTGTAAAGCCCCGTCAGGCCGTCGGTGGCGGCCAGCTGGCTGGTTTTGTCGAAAAGCTGAGCGTTGTGAATGGAAACAGCCGCCTGGTTCGCCAGTATGCTCAGGATTTTCAAATTTTTGGCGTTGTAGGCATTTTTTCGGTTTGAAGTAAGGGTTAAAGCCCCCACCACCCCGTTGCTGGTTATCAGGGGGACCGACATCACCGTCTTCGTATCCGGAGGGAGGCCTGGCACTTTGAGGCACTCTTTGTAGCTGGACACTACTCCTTTTTGGGTTAACAGGGCTTTCCCCGTGATACCTTCCCCCGGCTTTATGCGGAAGTCTTTCAGGGAATCTTCGGGAAAACCTTCGTACATAACCGGCACCAGGCACCCGTTTTGATAGAGGAAGAGGCATATGGTATCCCAGAGCACCGCGTTCTTGGCCGAATCGAACACTATCTTTATTACCTCATCGGTATTGAGGGTGGAACTCATGGTCACAGCCACGTCGTAGAGAGCCGTGAGCTCCCGGTTGGTAGTCACCAGGCTCATGTATATTTTGAAGACGTACGCCATTATGAAGTAGGGAACCAGGCCCAGTAGGGAAGTATAAAATCCGTGATGGGAGTAGAGCCATACGGTCAGCACTCCCACCGGCACGGCGATGATGTACGTGCCACAATCGATCTGCACCGCTTCCAGAGCTTTCCTGAAGGCAAAATGGCCTCTTTCCAGGACGAGGAAGATTTCTACGAGGAGGTTATTGAGTAAAAAATAAACGAAAATCCCCATGGCCTGGGAAAATATCTCCATAAAGCCCGCTTTTTTCAAAAATACATAGGAGCCGGCACCGCCGAAAAAGCTGATCATGTACTGGCCTACGTTGAAAAATACCCGGTCCAGCTCCTGCTCTAAACTCCCTTCGGTTGACTTTATGTACACCTGGCTCCAAAAAGTGCTCAAAGCTTTCATGGCGGCAGCGGGGATGATTCCGAACATAAATCCGGCCGCATAAACGGTCCCGAATTCCATGCTCAGGCGCGTATTGTTCACCTGGACGGAGGTCAATTCGGACAATATCATGACAAAGAGAAATACAAGATATTTAAGATCCACACGATCTAACGGAAATCCGTATAATTTAATCACCATAAGAAGAAGCCCTATGCCCGTTAAAGCCACTGCTATGGTATAAGTCTTTATTTTCATAACTGTGCCCCCACTAAGATTTCTTATATATAATTATATAATTTTCTACTTTCTACATGAATAGGGCATTTCCTTTTTTTCACATAAAAAAAGGCCCTCTTCTGGGCCTACCAAGAAAGAAAGGGGGGCACTAAGAACTAAGGGGTAACTATTAGAAGAATAGGGCTTTACGATTTTTATTATAGATGTTTCGACAAGTTTTTTCAATTCGAACACCTGTCCTAATTTTTATGGGATTTTAGACCCATTTCGACTCTCGGCATGGCATAATCTATCGAAATATGCGGCAGCTTCCTCCAGCCTTAAGTTTTGCAGGTTGACCGCCACCGTGAAAGGGGCTTTTCGACATATTCCTTTCATTCCCTTTTTGACATCAAAGCCGTATTTTTTTGAAAGCCTTTCCAGAATTTCAAAAGTGAGGTCCCGGGAACCGAGGTCTACAAAGTGAACTGCCTTTGCCTTCTCGAACACTCCCCGGCTCGCCAGAATCCTCACGATCCCCTCCACGCGGTCTTCCAAATCCTTAACCAGGATTAGCAGACAGGGTTTTTCCAAAAAACGTCCATCTTCCCTCCGCCATATCCTGAAGGCCAAGAGTTCCAAAATCCTGTACAGGCCGATCGCCGCAAATACCGCCAGAAATATGAGTCCGATATCGAAATTTTCAAGAAAATCTTTCATCGGCGTCCCCCCCTAATTAACCTTTATTTCTTATATTTATTCGGGGGGAGCCGGAATCGTGCTTAAACCAGATTATTTTTAAGCGCGTATACCGCCACCTGGGTCCTGTCCATGAGGTTCAGCTTCCTCAATATGCTGCTCACGTGATTTTTAACGGTCTTTTCGCTGATTCCCAGCTTTTCCGAGATTTCTATGTTGCTCATGCCTTCAGCTATGTACGCCATGACTTCCTTTTCCCTGGCCGTCAGCGGGCGGCTGGCCTGAGGAATCGGCTGGCTGAGGCGCTTGTATTCCGCCACCAGGGCCCGGGTCAGGGTCGGCTGTATGTAAGTCTCCCCTCTGCTCACTGCCCTCACGGCCTCCACCAGAGCATTGGGGTCTATGTCCTTCAAAAGATAACCCGAGACTCCTATTTTTAAAAGCTCCAGCATGTATTCGCGGTCGTCGTATACGGTGAGGATGATGACTTTTGCCCGGCACTTTTCTTTTTTCAAAAGGCGGGTAGCTTCAATGCCGTTTACTCTAGGCATGTTGATGTCCATCAGCACCACATCGGGGTCTTTCGTCCTGACCTCTTCCACCGCCTCGAGCCCATCGGCAGCCTCGCCCACCACTTCTATGTCGCTTTCCATCTCCAGGAGCTTTTTCAGTCCCTTCCTCACAAGGGCATGGTCATCCGCTAGGACCACCGATATCTTGGACATTATAGAAATCACCCTCCCATTTTAATAGGTATGGTTATATATATGTTTGTGCCATATCCCGGTTGGGACTTGATCTTTGCCGTGCCGTTCAAAAGGTCCACCCTCTCCCTTATACTGACGAGCCCGAAATGCTCGCCCTCTTTTGTTTCCAATTTGTCGACCTCGAACCCCACTCCATCGTCCTCTACGACGAGTTTGACCTCGTCGGGCAGGAATTCGAGCTTTACCTTCACGTTTTTCGCCTTCGAATGTTTTTTCACATTGCTCAGTGCTTCCTGTATCAGCCGGAACAGGGTGATTTCCACCGTTGAATCCAGTTTAAAGCTATCTCCCAGGACCACAAAGTCCACAGATATTCCCGTGGTCTCCTGAAATTCGGAGCAGTACCTCGCCGCCACCGCTTCGATCCCGAGGTCGTCCAGTGCCGAAGGGCGAAGGTTGAATATTATCTTCCGGATCTCCGCCAATACGTCCTTGACCAGCCTTTTAGCATCTTTCAGGCCTCTTTTTAGCGCTTCCGGGTCTTCCTCGTGTATTTTCTCCAAAAATTCCAACTCCAGGAGCAGGTTGGCGATGGATTGGGCGGGCCCGTCGTGGATTTCGCGGGCTATGGCCCTTCTCTCCTCTTCCTGCACCTTGATTATCTTGCCCGCAAAGAACTGCTTCTGGTTTATATCCATCAGCTTTTCCGAGAGGTCCTGCAAATTGCCCTTTAAAAAGTTAAGGGCCACCCCCATCTGCAGGGAAACCCGTTCGGCCTTTTTCAATATGTCCTGCATGTTTCTGACATTTCGCTCCAACTCGTCCCTCTTTTCCCGGAGCTGCTTTTCCCGTTCCCTTTCCAATGTGAGCAAAACCTGGATCTCTCGGGAGCGCTCGTACGCCTTTCTTATGTCTTCTTCGCTGTACTTATTGAACTCCCTGCTAACTATCATGAGCTGGTATCGTGAACTTCTCTCCATTTTTTCCAGTCGGTCCACATTGCTTATGGTCTTCTCGATATTAACTTTGATCTCCTCTAATTCTTTTTCCAGCCGTTCGCACTCTCTCTTGGCGTGTTCGGCTATCCTGAAGGTTTCCTCGTGCCCTTTTTCGACAGCTTCTATGGTATTTTTTATGACGTTTTCCAGGTGTTTCGGATCCAGGCGGACTTTTTTCAAAATTATCCCCCCCGGCCTTTGTATATATTTTGACAAAAATCCCCAAAAATCCTGCAAAAGTTCCAAAAAAAAGCAGCCTTTTTTAGAGGCTGCCTGCTTGCTTTCTTAAAATCTCCGCTTTGTCGGTCTTTTCCCAGGGCACGTCCAGGTCCGTCCTGCCGAAGTGCCCGTAAGCGGCTACCTGCTTGTAGATGGGCCTTCTCAAATCCAGGTCCCTTATTATGGCTCCGGGGCGGAGGTCGAAGTTTTCGACGACCAGCTTTTCGATTTTCTCATCGGGTATCACGCCGGTCCCGAAAGTGTCGACCATTATGGAAACCGGGCGGGCCACCCCTATGGCGTAGGCCACCTGAACCTCGCACTTTTTGGCAAGCCCTGCCGCCACTATGTTCTTTGCCACGTATCGGGCGGCGTAACTGGCTGAACGGTCCACCTTCGTCGGGTCCTTGCCCGAAAAGGCCCCGCCGCCGTGGCGGGCGTAACCGCCGTAGGTGTCCACTATTATCTTTCTCCCAGTGAGGCCCGAGTCGCCGTGGGGTCCTCCGATGACGAAGCGGCCCGTGGGGTTGATGTAAAATTTGGTGTTTTTGTCCATCAGTTCTTCGGGTATCACTTTTTTGATTACGGCTTCGACTATATCGCTCCTCAAAGTGGCCAGGTCCACCGTGGATTTGTGCTGGGCCGACACCACGACCTTGTCCACCCTCACCGGCTTTCCGTCCTCGTACTCCACCGTGACCTGGGTTTTGCCGTCGGGCCGCAGATACGGCAGAACTTTAGTCTTCCTTACTTCGGCCAGCCGGCGGGCCAGCTTGTGGGCCAGCATGATCGGCATCGGCATGAGCTCGGGGGTTTCGTCTACCGCAAAGCCGAACATCATTCCCTGGTCTCCTGCGCCTATTTTATCCAGTTCGTCGCCTTCTCCCTCTTCCCTCACTTCGTAGGCCGCATCGACCCCTACCGCGATGTCCGGCGACTGCTCGTCGATGGAAGTGATAACGGCGCAGGTGTCGCAGTCAAAGCCGTACTTGGCCCGGGTATATCCGATCTGCCTTATGGTTTCTCTGGCGACGGAGGGTATGTCCACGTAGCAGTCGCAGGTAATCTCACCCATGACCATTACCAGTCCCGTGGTGACCGCCGTCTCGCAGGCCACCCTGGCCATGGGGTCTTTTGCCAGGATCGCATCCAGTATGGCATCGGAGATCTGGTCACAAATTTTGTCCGGGTGTCCTTCGGTCACCGATTCGGACGTGAAAAGATACTTCTTTGCCATTTCGCTTTTCCTCCTTTTCTTCGTTGTTTAGTCGAAAGCTTCCGGATTTACCCTCATGTCAAAACCGTTTTTCATGTTTACAAGGGCAACTCGCAGGCTCTCTATTATCATCCTCTGGATAAACGGATGATGGTGAAGAGGCGTCGAATCAAGGTGGAGCAGGGCAGACAGCACCACCTTGACCAGTTCCCTCTCTCCCATCTTGTTTAGAAAATCCGCCGCCAGTTCCAGCATCCTTTTCAGAGTTTCCACGCGGGGCTCGACGAGTTCGGCGGCAAATTTGAAAAACAGGTTTTCCGCCTTGGATATCGTCATCTTTTTGATGTAATACCCGTTTTTGGACTTGTGTTCCTCGGCGTAGTCGTATACCCTCGGCTCCGCCACAAACCAGTCTTCAAAAAGGCGGTAGTTGAAAAGGTCAAAAGTGCTCTTGAAGTAATTTTCATCGGCCATTATAGAAGAAAGGTCGTACATGCTGAAATCGGGGCTGTAAGGTTTTGGCGAAATTCGACAGGACAAGCTTTCTTCCACGATCCCCTTCCAGAAGAAAAACTGATAGGGTATGGGATTTCCTTCCTTCAAATTCCGGTAATAGGCGTCTCTCATCAGGGTTACGGCGTACTGGGCATCGGCCTCGACTATTATGGTGCTCCTCGAGAGGTCCTTCACCGAATTTTCAAATTCCCGGCCGGTCATCTGGGAAATGCTCCAGCAGTCCCTTATCCCATCTGAAACGTTGAGCAGGAGGTTCATGGAACAAAGCCTTCTTTTTTTAACCGGATTCCTCCAGGCAATCCACAGAACCCGGCTGCCCAATCCGTCTATAGAAGACAGCATCATCTTGACCGGCTTTTTTATATTGACCGGCATTTCGTAAGGTTCCTCTACCACGCCGCTGAATTTGAGCCTTCGGATTTCCCTCTCCAGGGTCCTCTTCACCTGCTCGTCGGCAACTTCCCGAAATACTTTGTTCAGGGCATAGAGGGCCTTCCCGCTCTTTATTTTGCCCAGGGCCTTCGCGGCCTCTTCCGCCACCGGAACGTCGTCCACTTTGCCCAGGATCTCCAGCAAAATCACGGCCTTTTCCAGGCGCTGCTCGCCTATGTCCCTGATGTAAGCGAGCTTTACCTCCGGCGGAAAGTCCTGCAGATCGTCCAGGATGTATGGAATCAGGAAATAATCCCTGTTGATGTCCTCGATCATCTCCACCAAGGACTGGGTGACTACCTTTTCGAAATCCTTCATTATGCTGGTGAGGGGCAGGTCTCCCGTATCCACGCCGTAGTGGGACAGCACCGATAGGATCCGGGCCTTCACCTTGTCCGACACCTGCGGCATGACCAGTATATCCATCAGAGGGTCTACCAGGCGGTAATCGTTGGCGTACTCTAGAGCGTAGCACACGATCGGGGCCAGTTCTTCGTCGCTCTCCCTGAGCTTAGAAAGGCACACCGGCACCACCAGGTCCCCCATGCTGAAGAGCTTCTTCATGGACCGGTCCAGCTGTCCCACCGTGCAGTCTTTATCTTTCAAATCTTCCAGATATGAGAGAATTTGCCTTTTTATCAGGAGGCTGTAGTCTACTTTTGAAGCCTTCCTGCGCAGTTTCTTTTGCATTTTGCACTCCTTCCCAAAGGCAAGGTAAGACCCTATTAATTATATTATAGGGAATCGGTTTTATCAATGCCTTTACCTTTGGCCGTAAGAATTGAGGAAAAATTCCCTCAAAAACTTTACTTCGCTTTCGGCGAGAGGTACGGGATTCCCGAGAATTCTGGCTTTTAGAAAGATCTCGGCGCTTTTTTCCACGATCAGGCAGGTCCTGAAGGCCTCCGATAAGTCCCTGCCCACAGCCACCACGCCGTGGTTGGCGAGCAGCACAGCGTTCCGGTCCGCCAAAGCCTCCACCGCGTTCTGGCCCAATTCCTCCGAACCGGAAATGGCGTACCGGGCCACCTTGACCGGCCCTCCTACCATTGACGCCATGTCCTCCATTATGCAGGGGATTTCCACCTGGGCGGCGGCACAGGCGCTGGCGTTGATGCTGTGGACGTGTATAATGGCCTTGACGTCGGGTCTTGCCCGGTATATGGCCGCATGCATCGGAGTTTCCACGGAAGGCTTCCTGTTGGTAGTGATGGGCTTACCGTATAGGTCCACTTCCACTATGTCCTCAGGTTCGAGCATGTCATAGTTCATGCCGCTGGGAGTTATCACGAAAACGCCCTTATCGCCGTCGCGGGCGCTGATGTTCCCCCACGTGCCCACCACGAGGCCCTGATTTAAGATCTTTCGTCCGTATTCTACGACCATCTGTTTGGTTTTCAGCAAGAGCATCTTTATATCATCCTCCAAGGTCAACTCCAGAGATTTAACCCAGTAATTTCATCGTATTTCCTTTCCAGCGGGTCGCCGACCAGTTCCTTTATATAAAATTCAGCAGCAAAAACTTCGGTGCCTTCCATCAGATGGCCGCCGAAGGCTTTGCCATCGTAGTCTCCCAACACTATGTGCAGGTGCAGGGCCGGCTTCCCCTGGAAGCTCGATATGTTGCCCACACAGCTCAGGATCTCCATGGGCTTTTCCAATGCCACGGTGTGGTACGCCTTTTTCTCCTGATCGTAAACGGCTACCACCGCTTTTTTGCACGCACCTATCACCTTTACTATTCCCATTTTTATATCTTTCTCTTCCACCAGGCGCATCAGCGACAGAAAAAGGTCGCTGCCGTGGTCCAGCCTTCCGGCAAATTCCCGCCCGGATCTATATTCCTTTATGAGCACGGCATATCCCTCCTCATCCCATGCGGGCGGTCTTCAGTTCTTCGCCGCACCGGCAGTGGCGTTCTTTGGGAATCCGCTCGATGATGGCGTATATCAGGTCCTTTAGCTTCTCCAGATTTTCGTTAAAAACCTTCAACACCATCTCGTGGCTCACCGGCTCGATGTCGGGATGGCCTTCCAGGCCCACATCGTAGTCGGTAACTAAAGTGATGTTGGCGTAGCATATCTCCAGTTCCCTGGCCAGCACCACTTCCGGGTACTGGGTCATGTTAATTACTTCCCATCCGTGGCTGGAGAACTCGCGGCTTTCGGCTTTCGTCGAAAACCTGGGTCCCTGCACCACCACCACGGTGCCCCTTTCGTGGAGCGGAAGGCCCTTTTCCTTCGCCACCTCTATGGCTATCTTCCTGAGTTCAGGGCAGTACGGCTCCGCTCCCCCAATGTGGGTGGTGATGGGGCCATCGTAAAAAGTGTCTTTCCTTCCCCAGGTGCGGTTTACGAACTGGTCGCATATCACGAAATCCCCGGGTTTTACGTGGGGCTGAAGGCTGCCCGATGCGCAGGGGCCCAAAATCCTGGTCACCCCCAGCTGCTTCAAGGCGTATATGTTGGCCCGGTAGTTTATCATGTGAGGAGGATATCTATGGTCTTTTCCGTGCCGAGGCAAGAAAGCTACGGTCTTGTCCCCTATTTTTGCGAGAGCGATCTTGTCGCTGGGAGCACCGTAGGGAGTCTCGACGGTTATTTCCTTCACGTCTTCGAGAAAAGCGTAGAAACCTGTTCCACCTATTACTCCTATGTCCGCTTTAATATCCATAAAATCTACCCCCTTACCTCAGATTTGTACTAAGGATATTTTACTATTTTTTTTATCCTTTTACCATACTTCTAAAAGTTTTCGTCCACAAAAAAACTGCGAAGGGAAAAACTTCGCAGTCAAAAATTAGCTTTGGGACTTATAGGCCAAATTGATGAAGTAAACTGCACCGCCCCAGATGATGCTCAGAACTACCACCATCGTGATGAGGCTGCCGGGACTCATCTTCTACATTCCTCCCCCATAGCTCCCAATTCTCCGGGCTTTATGGCCCTGGCTATTCTGTTGTTGCAGAAAAGAAGAACTATTAAGGCCAGCGCCCACTGCAGGAACATGGTGGCAGGGCTGTACACCTCCAGGGGGTTCCACCAGGTGTCCGGATACCAGGTAAACTGCTGGTACACCCACCAGCCGCATATTACGGCGAACATGGCCGGGAAAAGGGCGATGGAAATGTTCCACCAACGGTTTATTTTAATATCGGAAACGGCGTTGATTTCCTCCTTCCTCGCCTTCTCCAGGCCGTACTTCATCATGGCGAAAGACACCAAGAGGCCGCTCACCAGTAGCGCCACTCCCCACACCAGGTCCTGGTTCTCGAAGATATTGATGTTCACCGCCGAAGGAATGCCGCATATGAAGCTCAAAGCGACTACAAGGGCTGCGGCCTTCTGCCGGGACCAGCCCGCGTCCATCAGGTTCCTGATATTCACTTCATACATGGCGTAGAGGGAAGTGAGAGCGGCAAAGGACATGGCGAGGAAAAACAAAGTCGCTATGACCCGGCCTCCGGGCATTTCGGGGAAGAGCTTGGCCAGCCACACAAAGGTGAGGCCCGTATTGCCCGACCCTATGGCTTCCTCCACCGACTGGGGAGCTAAAGCGAAAATGGTGGGGATCACCGCCATGGCAGCGATGAGAGCGGCCGACGTGTCCGCAAAACCCGTGATAAAACTGTTGCAGGCCACGTCTTCCTTTTCCCGCGTGTAGACGGAGTAAGTGATCATGAACCCCCAGCCAGCTCCGGTGGACCAGGCCGATTGGGTAAAGGCTTCCAGCCAGACTTTTCCGCTTAACAATTTGCCGAAGTCGGGGTTGAAGAGGTAGTTTAAGCCCCCGACCGCGTTGGGGAGGGTAAGGGCCCTTGCCATGCCTATTACGAGGAGGAGAAACAAGCTGGGTATCATGAATTTGGAGGCCCTCTCTATACCCCCCTGCACCCCGCGGAATACTACTAAAGCTCCCAGCCCTACGGATGCGGCGTGGAAAATGATGCCCTGCCAGGGGGAGCTTATAAAGCTGCTCCATAAGGCTTCCGTATCGACGCCGGATTTCAGCACGCCAAAAAGCCCGTAAAGGAAGTACCTCAGGGTCCAGCCCATGGTGACGGAATAGTAAGCCCCCAGGGCGAAACATACAAATCCTATCCAGCCTCCCATCCAGGTGTATTTCTCTCCCAGAAGGTCCCGGAAGGCGCCTGCCGTGCCTTTTCTGGTCCTCTTTCCTATCACCACTTCGGCCATCAGCAGGGGAATGCTCCATACGAATAAAGCCACTATAAAAGCCACCATGAAAGGTCCGCCGCCGTTGGCGGTGGCGACCCGGGGGAACCGCCACACATTGCCGGTGCCTATCGCCTGCCCCATGGCCGCAGCTATGAATCCGAAACGGCTCGCAAAGGATTCGCGCTTTTCCATAAATTCCCTCCCTCCGTGTATAAATATTCCCTTCAGGCATTTTCTTCCGGTTCGAATTTTTGTCCTGCCTGAAGGGTATATATTGATGATATTATACACAGTCTTTTTTGAATATGCAACTACCGAATGTCGACAAAGTTTATTTTTGAAACTTGAAACCCCTCCTTTTGAGGAGGGGTTTTTCTCACTCGAACCTTTCCTTTAATTTTTCCATGACCTGGGGCATGGTGGTGTATTCCATCTCGTCCAGCGGCAGCCGGTGGGGTTCGAAGGGCCCGAGCTGCCTCAGGTAATCGGCCACCTTCAGGGCCTTCCGCCTGGCCCCGTCGAAGGCCACATCGCCGAACAGGTCCTGGGGCCCTACGAGCTTTCCATCGGCCAGCTGGAATCCCAGAGCTACCACTCTCGGCGGACCGTCAAACCGGCTGGGGGTGGCGTCCTTACAGGATACCGGCATGAGAGGGCCAAAATGGGAACCCCGCATCCAGCCAGCCACCAGGTGGGGGTTGGCAAAGGGCTCCAGGGCCTCTCCCACCGCCGGGAAACCGTTCTGGCAGCGGACTATCAGAACCGGGTCGTCCTTCCCGACGTACCTGCCGGCCATCAGGTTCATCCGCTGGGTCGACGATACGGCGGCGGGCTCGCCGTTTTTATTGTACACTGCTTTTACGGCGAACCGGTTGGAAGCCCCCAGGAACACCAGCATGTCGTAGATTTCTTCGGGACAGCTAAAAACTATCTTTTTATTTTCTATCGTGTCCAGGATTTCGAATTTAAAACCGTCGTGCATCTTCGGGTCTATGACGAGCCCTATGGTGTTGAACGGATCCGCGAACATCTTGTAAAGGGGCAGGTTCCAGGCGCCGGGCTCGGTCTTGTCGGCCATGAAAACTATCACCGGCTCGCTGGGGCGCTCCTCAAACTCCATCTCGGCCACTCCCGGCCCCATTCCCTTGATGTTGCCGGAAAAAGAGTCGCTCAAAAGGTCCTGTCCGGCCCCATAGAGCTTGAGCTTTTTGGCGATCTGGGTGCAGGAAAGGAAAGTTTCCCAGGCCAGTTTGTGGACCTCGGGGTTGTCGACGCCCTTCCTGTGCGTCATTATCAGGTTGATGTCATCGCCTACGTGGGTTACGACGTAATCCTCCAAGAGGCCTTTGCCTTTTTCTTCCATGACTCTATTCGCTTCTTCCAGCAATTCGGGATGCACGCTGCTGTGGCCCACGTAGCCGCCTATATCGGCTTTAATTACCGTTAGCGTTATTTTAGTCATTTTGCTATATGACCCCCTTAATTTTTATGTAAAAGTATATCACATTCGAGCGTGAGCGTCAATTATTATATCACATTAAGCCTTATTTAACAACATTTTTTCCACAAAAAAACCGGCCGTTCATGATACGGCCGGTGATAAGATCTTCACTCCCATTCGATGGTGGCAGGCGGCTTCGATGTGATATCGTACACGACCCGGTTTACCCCCGGGACCTCGTTTACGATCCTGCTGGAAATGGCGTCCAGCACCTCGTAGGGGAGCCTGGCCCAGTCGGCGGTCATGCCGTCTTCGCTTTTAACCGCCCGCACGGCCACCGTGTAGGCGTACGTCCTGGCGTCCCCCATGACTCCTACGCTCTTTACGTTGGTGAGGACCGCAAAGGCTTGCCAGATTTCGCCGTAAATACCCGCCTTTTTTATCTCCTCCGTCACTATGGCGTCGGCTTCCCGCAGCACATCCAGCTTTTCTCGGGTGACCTCGCCCAGGGTCCTTACAGCCAGGCCCGGACCCGGGAAGGGATGGCGGAAGACTATCTCTTCGGGAAGGCCGAGCTGCAAGCCCACTTCCCTCACTTCGTCTTTGAAAAGGTCCCTCAAGGGCTCGATGAGCTCGAACTTCAGGTCCTCGGGAAGCCCTCCCACGTTGTGGTGGCTCTTTATTACCGCGGCGGTCTTGGTGCCGCTCTCGATCACGTCGGGGTAAAGAGTCCCCTGCACGAGGAAGTCGATCTTGCCGAGCTTCTTGGCTTCGTCTTCAAAAACCCTTATGAACTCCTCTCCTATGATTTTCCTCTTCATTTCCGGATCGGTCACGCCTTCCAGCCTTTTCAAAAACCTCTCCGAGGCGTCCACGACCACCAGATTCATGTGGAACTTTTCCCTGAAGGTCCTTTCCACCTGTTCCCGCTCTCCCTTACGGAGCAGCCCGTGGTCCACGAAAATGCAGACCAGGTTGTCCCCTAAGGCCTGGTGGGCGATTACCGCGGCCACCGAGGAGTCCACGCCGCCGCTTAAGGCGCATAGGGCGCGCCTGTCTCCCACCTTTTCCCTGATGGACCTCACCTGTTCCTCCACGAAAGCCTCCGCAGTCCAGGTGCCCTTGCAGCCGGCTACCCCGTAGAGGAAGTTGGCAAGGATCTTCTTGCCGTCGGGGGTATGGATCACCTCCGGATGAAACTGCACGCCGAACAGGTTCGTGCCGTTGCTCACGGCGGCAAAGGGAGTGTTCTTAGTATGGGCTAAAGCTTTAAACCCCTTAGGCAGTTCCAGGATGGAATCGCCGTGGCTCATCCATACGGTGAGTTTCCTATCCAGGCCGTCAAAAAGTCCCCCTTCGTCGTCCACCAGAAGTTCGGCCCTGCCGTATTCCCGGGCCGACGCCGCTTCCACCCGGCCCCCCAGCAGGTGGCACATGAGCTGCATCCCGTAGCAGATTCCGAGCACCGGGATGCCCGTCTCAAAAAGCCTTTCGTCGCACCGCGGCGCATCTTCCGAGTACACGCTGGCCGGGCCGCCTGAAAGGATTACGGCCTTCGGGTTTTTCCCGAGGATTTCTTCTAAAGGAGTATCGTAGGGCAGTATCTCCGAATATATGTGGGCTTCCCGCACCCTGCGGGCTATGAGCTGGCTGTACTGGCCGCCGAAGTCCAATATCACAACCGTTTCTCTGTCTTTTTTATGCAACTTTTCTCCTCCCTTTCCATAAACTGTATTTCAGTCGTTCGGCAAACTTATGAGTTGCTCTTCAGTTAATATCGCATCCATCCTGATGTCGTGTTCTTCCGCCGGCACCGAATCGACGAGCTGCACCTCAAAAGCCACCGCAATTTTTTTCACTCCCGGCCTCAGTTTCGGCAAAAACCGGTCGTAGTAACCGGCCCCGAAGCCGAGCCGGTGCCCCTTTCTGTCGAATGCCACTCCGGGAACTATTACCAGGTCCAATTCCTCGGGGTCTACCCGGTTTTCAAGCTTTGTCGGCTCTAAAATGCCTAAAGCCCCTGCCGAAAGGTCGTCGAGGCTCTTTATCTCTATCGCCCATAGGCCTTCGTCTTTTACCGTCTTGGGCACTGCCACCCTTTTGCCCATCGAAAGGGCTTTTGCGATGGCATCTTGAGTCATGACTTCATTTTTGAAGTCCACGTAAAACATGATGAAATTGGCCTTTTTAAACTCGTCCAGTTCAAAAAGCCTGGCCATTATTCTCTCGCTCTTTTCCCTCACCTCGTCCTGGGAGAGCCCGGCCCTCTTTTCTAGGCACTCCTGCCGGAGCCTTTTTTTCAGTTCCCTTCCGTCCTCCATCAAGCCCTGCCCCCTCTTTTTGCCCTTTTTTTGGGATTATTATATCAAACTTCACTTTCTAATGGAATAGGCCATTCGCCGGTAGGTATGCCGCTTCCCCCTTATGGCCACGGAAAGGGCCATGATGTTTTCCGGAAAGGCAACCCCGCTATATCCTGCGTCTCCTATGTGCTGGATGTCGGCCCCCGCCATTTTGGAAAGCAGGGCGATTTGTTCTACCACTCCTGCCGTCGCCCCTTCCTGGGAGGTGCCTATGGTGGTCATGGCAAGGGCACCGGCGTCGTGGATTTTCCCTATCATTTGCTTCGCCAAGTCAAGGTCCACTCCCGGAACGGTCCCCGGTCCTGGGATCAAAACCACATCGGCTCCGGCCTTTGCGAAATCCGAAAGAAAATCCGGATCGTAAATGTTTTCGCCCCCGGCGGCGTGCATTTTGCCGGCCATTATGAGAGCTTCATCGCCCAGGATGCATCTTGCCCTTTCGATGCCTTTCAGGATGCCTTCTCCCGAGACGCCCGTCTTGGGATTTCCCGTTATCACCACGTAATCGAAACCCATTTGAACTACCCTTTCGAGGTTTTCATCGCTCAGCACCCTGCCCTCGGGGTAACTTTTGCCCTCAGGCACCGGCTCTAAATTTACCCCCACAAACCTTCCCACGATGCCTTTTATCCTCCGGGCGTAGCCCGAGATATCATTTCTCCCTTTGAACCTTTCAATCAACCGACTCAAGCTTTCAACACCGAGGGAAAGGTCGATGCCTTCGTCGTCTATGCCGTAGACGAAGGGGTTTTTGAGGTCCAGGAGATTTAGCGTGACAAAGTCCGCTCCGAAGGCAGCAGCCAGCTCCGGGTTGCTGACCCCGTAGATGAGCGGCGGCACAGCGATGACGGTTTCGGCCATCACCGCCCTTCCCTCGGAAGCTTTGACGCACTCTATTATCTCCCTTTTTTTCATATTCATGAAATCTTCCAAGCCAAGTTCGAAAATCCTTTTCACCTCATCCACCCTACCTTTTCAGGAAAACTTCCATCAGCAGGTCCCGGCCCTTTTCGACTTTCTCCAGACCGCTAGAATTTATCCTTTCCACCAGAGTCATTTCAGGGATGACGATAGGGCTCACCAGAGGAAAGCCTTTGCCCTTTATTATCTCCATATCGAACTTCACGAGAGGGGTGCCCGTCCTCACAGTCCGGCCTTCCGAAACCAGAATTTTAAAGCCCTCGCCTTTCAGATTTACCGTATCTATCCCTATGTGAATGAGCAGCAGAAGCCCACCTTTTGATTCCACCACGACGGCATGGCCCGTCGGGAAAACCTGCTTCACTAGGCCGTCAAAAGGGGCCACCACAACCCCTTCCGAGGGCTCCACCGCTATCCCGTCCCCCACTATTTTTGCCGAAAACACCTTATCGGGAACCTCGGCGAGGTCCACTACTTTCCCGCTCATAGGCGCCAGGATCTTTACTGCAGTGTTGTCTTTCTTGTTCCTGCCAAAAAGGCTGAAAGGCACTTTTTCGTCCCCCTTAATCTCAAATTTGCGCGGCGAGAAACTCGCCGCGCTCCATTACTAGATTATAGCATTTTCTTTATCTCATCCGCTAATAGCTCCGCTTCAGTTCCTACCACGACCTGCAGGTTTCCGCCGCCGAGCTTCATGACTGCCGCAGCTCCGGCTTTTTTCAGGAGGTCTTCGTCAATGGCTTTGATTTCTTCCACCGTCACCCTGAGGCGGGTGATACAAGCATCGAGGGACTTTATGTTGGCTGTGCCGCCGAGGCCTTCCAGGATTTTCTCCGCCCTCTCGCTCATCTTCGCCGTGGTCTTAACTTCGGCGGTGGCCTCACCTTCTATCCTGCCCGGCGTGGGAAGGTCGTACTTCCTTATGATGTACCTGAAAATCCCGTAGTAGATGACTCCGTACACCAGGCCGATGGGTATCAGGACCAGCGGTTTAGTGGCCAGGCCGTAGTTTAAAACGTAGTCGATAAAGCCGGCCGAAAAGCCGAAGCCGTGCTTGATGCCCAGGGCATAGGTGAGAGCTAAGGAAATGCCGGTCAAAAGGGCGTGGAGCAGATATAGCACGGGTGCGAGGAACATGAAAGAAAATTCTATGGGCTCGGTGATGCCGGTGAGGAAGGAAGTTAAGGCCGCGCTGAGCAGGACGCCGCTTACAGCTTTTCTCTGCGAATCTTTAGCTTCGTGCAGCATGGCAAGGCAGGCCGCCGGAAGGCCGAACAGGAAGATGGGGAAAAAGCCCGTCATGAAAATTCCGGCGTTCGGGTCTCCTGCGAAGAACCGGTACAGGTCGCCGGTTACCACCTTGCCGGTGGCATCGGTGTACTCGCCGAAGACGAACCACACCAGGCTGTTGATGACGTGATGGAGGCCAAAAGGTATCAGGAGCCTGTTTAAAAAACCAAAGGCGAAAACGCCCAATATTCCCGCTCCGATTATCCACTCGCCGGCCGCGTAAATGACGTTCTGGATGGGCGGCCATACAAATCCGAAGATAATGCCGAGCACCAGCATGGCAGCCGAAGTCACAATTGGAACGAAACGCCGGCCGCCGAAAAAACCGAGGAAGTCCGGCAGTTTTATGTCCTTGTACTTATTGTAAAGTTGCGCCGCCACAACGCCGGTTATTATTCCGCCCAAAACCCCCATGTTAATATCCGGATTAATGGCGTTGAGCACGTTGGTGAGAACGAAATAGCCCACTCCGCCGGCCAGGGCCGCCGCTCCCGCACCGCCGGCCAATCCCATGGAAACGCCCAGGGCGAAGAGCATGGGTATGTTGTTAAAAATCGCTGCACCGCCGGCTTCGACCACCGGGATGTTGAGAACGTCGGACGCCCCAAGCCTCAGGAGGAGTGCCGCCGCAGGCATGACGGCAATCGGCATCATAAGTGCTTTCCCCAGTTTCTGAAGGCTTCCCATAATACCTTTCACCGTTGCTACCCCCTTTAAGAGTTTTTTGAATCCTCTTTGCCTTCCCCATCTCTCACCCCCTTCAAAACAAAAGCCGGGAAGGAAACGTAATACATTCCCTTCCCGGCTCATGCCCGCTTTCCGGTAACACGCCGGTTTTGTAATATTACATATTTAATTTCTTAGATAAATTCCTATTTGAGCTAATTTTATAATATCACATTTTGCTATTTAAGGCAACTTTAAAAAAATTGCGGTAGGTAATCCCTGTTGGCATCTAGGATCTCGTCCAGTATCCTCTTCGCAACCTCCGCCGAGGGAACCAGGGGATGGATGGTCAGGGCCTGCAGGGCGGCGTCGTAGTCTCCCTTTACCCCCGCCTCGATGGTGAGTTCCTCGTAGGCCTTTACTACCTGCATCAGCCCCCTTATCTTTGCCGGCACCCGCCCCACGTTCAGGGGATGGGCCCCGTTTCTGTCTATCACGCAGTTGGTTTCTATCACCACGTCTTCGGGCAGGTCCGCTATGGCTCCGTTGTTTCTTACGTTCACCACCTGAATGTCCTTTTTATTGTTCACTATGGAACTCATGAGGTTGCAGGCGGCGTAGGAATAAAGGGCTCCTCCCCTCTTTTCCAGCTGCTCGGGCTTTTCGGCGAGCTCCGGATTTTTGTAAATTTCGAAGAGCTCTTTTTCAACTCTTTTGACTACTTCGCCGCGAGTGCCTTCGGTGGCAGCCTTTTCTTTCTCCTCCTTAAGCATCCTGTCCGCCATGTAGTAGTACCGGTGATAGGGGCAGGGGAGCATCCCGAGGGATTTTATCAAGGCCTTATCCCATTTAAGGCCCGGGATATTTTTCATAGTGGCGTCATCGTCCGATATTAATCGTTCTATCAATTTTTCCGTCACATCTTCTCCGTCCAGATATACTTTCAACCCCCACACCAGATGATTGAGGCCCGCAAACTGAATGTAGACCCGGTCCATTTCCACCCCAAAGACTTTCGCCACATAGTTTACCATATTGATGGGAACATTGCAGAGTCCGATGACCTTGACATCGGTATATTTAATCACCGTCTCCGTTATTATCCCCGACGGATTGGTGAAATTTATGAGAAAGGCCCCTGGGGCGAGTTCTTCTATCTCCTTACATATTTCCAGTATGACCGGGATTGTCCTCAAAGCCTTCGCAAAACCGCCGGGACCGGTGGTCTCCTGGCCGATGACATCGTACTTCAGCGGTATTCTTTCATCCCGGATGCGGGCATCGATGCCCCCCACCCGGAACTGGGTCACCACAAAGTCGGCGCCGTAAATGGCCTCTCTTCGATCCATAGTGAGATTTACGTTAATATTCAATCCTGCACTGGCGACCATGCGGCGGGCCAGATTCCCCACTATTTCCAGTTTTTCCCTTCCCTGCTCCACATCCACCAGATATATGTCGCTTACCGGAAGTTCCGACTTTCTTTTTATAAAACCTTCAATCAACTCGGGCGTGTAGCTGGACCCGCCCCCTATGACGGCAACTTTCAATTTTTTTCCCACTTTGTTCAACTCCTTTCGGGGTATATCACCATCATGGCCTTCCTTATATTTCCTCCTGAAAATTTGAGGAGTTCATTGGCTCTGTCTTTATCGATTCCGGAGAGTATCATCAAAATTGAAGCCTTGACGTCAAAGCCCGTCTCTTTCAGGGTGGATTCGATCACGTCGTCGCTGGCTTTCGTCGCAATTTTTAGCATCCGCCTGGCCCTGTTTTTCAGCTTTTCGTTGGTGGGCTGCAGATCCACCATCAGGTTGCTGTAGACCTTGCCCAGCTTGATCATGGTCCCGGTAGATATCATATTGAGGACCATCTTCTGGGCAGTCCCCGCTTTCAAACGGGTAGATCCGAGGATCACCTCAGGCCCTACTACCGGGGCGATAAGTATGTCCACATAATCCTTTATGAGGCTGTCGGGGTTGCAGCAGATTCCTACCGTCAGGGCCCCTATTTCCCGCGCGTATTTTAGCCCTCCCAGGACGTAGGGAGTCCTGCCGCTGGCCGTAAGTCCCACCACCGCATCTTTGTGCGAAAGGTTCCTGGCCTCGAGGTCCTTTCGGCCCATGAAATCATCGTCCTCAGCGCCTTCCACGGCCCTTTTTATGGCTGCGTCTCCCCCGGCGATGATTCCCTGGACCAATTCCGGGTCTACGCCGAAAGTGGGTGGGCACTCGGAAGCATCCAAAATTCCGATCCTTCCGCTGGTACCAGCGCCTATATAAAAGAGCCTGCCCCCTTTTTTCATCCTCTCGGCTATTTCATCCACAGCCTGGGCTATCTTCGGAATTTCCTTTTCCACCGCAAAGGCCACTTTTTTGTCTTCGTCGTTCATTTTTTTCAACATGCTCACCGTATCCAAAAGGTCTATATCTTCTGTGTACGGATTCCTCTGTTCTGTAATGAGCTTTGTCAATTCCATCGGACCATCTCCTCTTTCGACCTCTGTTAAAGTTAAACTACAATTTTCCCTAGGATAACCTTCTTCTTAGCACCGGTGGCACCGGGCACATTGTTGCACATCCCGCCTAAGGTTTCGTTGGCCAGTACCGCAAAAGCTACGGCTTCTTTGGCGTCCGAATTCTGCCCCAATTCCTCCAGAGTCCTGACCTCGATGCCTTTCAATTCATTTTGGATCATGCGCACAAGGGTACTGTTGTAAGCACCCCCTCCGCTCACCAAAAGCTCGTCGATCTTACCTCTCGGCAGTATAAAGTCCTGCACCGCCCGGGCTATCGAATAAGCGGTAAAATAGGTGACGGTGGCCACCAGGTCCTCAAAACCGATCATCAAGTCCTGCGATTTTTTTATAATATCCTCGGCAAAACTCCTACCGAAAAATTCCCTTCCCGCCGTCTTTGGAGGCCGAAGTTTTAGATACGGATGGGCTCTCAGGATTTCCATCAGCCTCTCTTCGACCCTGCCTTCCGAAGCTATCTTGCCCCCCTCGTCAAATCTCCTTTTGCCGCCCGTCCCCCACCGCACTATTTCATCGATCACCATATTGCCCGGCCCCGTGTCAAAGGCCAGGACATCGTCTACCGTGCATCCTTTGGGAATCCAGGTAATATTGGCAATCCCTCCTATGTTGAGGAGGGCCCTGTTCAGTTTATCGGACCTATAGAGCAGGTATTCTGCATAGGGCACCAGCGGCGCCCCGTGACCTCCCGCCGCAATATCCCGGACCCTGAAGTCAGCCACTACAGTCTTTCCGGTGAGCTCTGCGATGACGCTGGGTTCTCCGATCTGCAGGGTCGCTTCTCCCGGTATGTGGTAGACGGTCTGCCCGTGGGAGCCTATCAGGTCCACCTCATCCATATCTACGCCGCTGAGCTGGCATAGTTTCAGAGCTGCCTTTCCGAAATACTCTCCCAATTTGAAGTTCATCCGGCATATTAGCTCCGCATTGGAGTGTTTTAAATCGAAGAGCTTAAATATTTCCTGCCTCACCGGCTCGTCGTAGGGGAAATTGTGAAAGGAGAGGAGCTTTACTCGCGTTTCCGGCCCGTAACCTTCGATCTCCACCAGGGCCGCATCGATGCCATCGGCCGATGTCCCCGACATCAGCCCGATGACCTTTTTCTTCGGCTTTTTATATAAAGAATACAGTTTCTCCATACCATCACTCCAACCCCGGTCTGGCATCTTTTATACCTCTCAAATCCAGCTTTACCCCCAGTTCCCCGCCTAGGAGGATTAAAGCTCCCGCTGCCGCTCTGTACATTGGGCGGCTTATTTTAAGGCCCGGATAAGTTTTATAAAGCTCCCGAACAAAAGACTCGTATACCAGCTCCTCCTTTAAAAGCACGCTCCCGGACCCATATATATCGCACAGTTCGCCGAGCTTATTTATGGCCCCTTTTGCGATCTCCGCCAGGGACCTGCCCGCTTCTTCGAGGATTTTCGCCGCCGCCCTTTCCCCCCAGCTGGCGAGGTGACTCACCCTAAGGGCCAAACCTGCCACCAGGTCTTTGGAAAATTCCGCTGAATAGAGAATGGGCTTTATTTCGGTCAGATCTTTCAGGTTAAAATACGAAAGAACTTCTTCGTAAAGGTCCTTCGACCCTCCGCGCCTTTCAAAATATTTTATGGCTTCTTTTATCGCCATTTGGCCTATAAAGTAGCCGCTTCCCTCATCTCCTACCAGATGCCCCCAGCCCCCTGTGACCGCCTCTTCCCCCCTGCTGTTCACGCCGTAGGCTACGCTACCGGTCCCCGATACGACCACCAGGCCCCGAAGCCTTCCCGCGGCTCCCGCCAGGGCTATCTTGTAATCGGGCACGACAATAACGTTTTCCGTAAAGCCCAAATTCTTCAAGGCCCGGCTCAAATTTCGCCTTACCTCATCGTTCCCGGCCCCGGCCGCGCCGACGCACACACCTAAGCACTCCGGACCCTTGCCCTGCCGTTCGGATACGGCATTTAATGCTTCTACGATGCTTCCCAGAGCCCGGTCATTGCCCGCAGCCATGACGTTGCCCGGCCTTTCTAAAACGGTAAGGGTCGCGGCATTTTTTTCAAAGTCCAGGGCCAGAGCCTCTACTTTGCTTCCGCCCGCGTCGACCCCTACGATGTAGCCCATGAGCTTCCCTTCTCCAGCTTCAATTCTTTAAAGCTGAAAAGCTCCACGTTTTTCTCTTTTAATGCACTGCGGACAACAGGGCTTGTCAATATCTCCAGTTCCTTTTTTCGAAAATAGTTGTATGTGCTGACTCCTTCTAGTTCCCGGTCGCAGTAACCGGGGTGGGTCATGATCTCCATGGTGCCTTCCTCATAGGAATCCAGGATGGCCAGCAGATTCTCAAGGGTAGCCTTTTCCCCGTAGAAGTCCATGGAAAAGTGCTCAGGGACGACAATGCCTGAACTCTCAAAAAAGGTTTTCGTCTCAGCGTCTACCGCTCTGACCGGCACGTCGAGTTCTTTAGCCAGTTCGGCCACGATCTTCGCCACTTCCGAGTGAAGGTGCAGGTGATGGTGGCAGTCCAGGTGGCTGGGGTAAAGGCCGGACTTTAAAAATTTTTCTACCTGCGCCCGCAGTTCTTTTTCAATTTCAGCCGGTGAAGCTTTCTCCATGAGGATCGCCCGCCGGCGGTAAAAGTTCCCCGACTCATCCACCAAGCTCGGGACTTCTCCAGGGTCCAGCACCGGCCGTCCGCAGGTGAGATTCAGGTGAATGCCCACCCTCTCGGGGAAAAACTCTCTCGCCATATCCAGAGCCTCCGATGCTCCGGGCATGTTGACCATCACCGTCGTCTCAGTGATTATGCCTTTTGTCATCCCTTCCAGAACGGCCCGGTTGATCCCGGACGTCAGGCCGAAATCGTCAGCGTTCACTATAAGCTTTTTCATTGACAGCACCCCTTGAGCGATTTTAGGTCGGCTTCGAGTTCGTGCACCCGCCTGTACAGGTCTATTAAATTCTCTATCAGGGTCCTTTCGGCCATGGCGGTCATCAGATGGTCCTGAGCGTGCACCAAGAGCACCGTGAGTTCCTGCTTTCTGCCCTGGGCCTCTTCCTGCAAAATTTTAGTCTGAACGTCATGGGCCCTGTGCATTTCATCGTCAGCTGCTTTGAGAAAACTCTCGGCCGCATAGAAATTGCCTTCTTTAGCCTGTTTTAGGGCTTCGTAAGCTTTTGCCCTGGCGTTTCCGCCATAAGCTATTATTTCAAATATGATATTTTCGTCGATCATTGCCAAATCCCCCACCTACTTTTATTTTGAGAGCCGGGCAAAGCCCGGCTCTTAATCGGCTCAATTGTCGCTCGACTCTTCTTCCAACAGCTTCCTTTCGTATAATTTAAAGAAGGGGAAGTATATAAGGGTCGTTATAGCTATATTTATTAAGACCAGCACCGCCGCCCGCCAGTCGCCACCGGTGGCAAGATACGCCCCTATTGGAGCCGGCAGTGTCCACGGCGCCAGGATGTAGGGCCTGCCGACCAGATTGGCCGCCATGGCAAGGTAAGTCAATATGGCAGTGACCACCGGGCCCAAAATGAACGGTATGGCCAATATGGGGTTTAGAACTATCGGTGTTCCGAATACCACCGGTTCGTTGATGTTGCATATGCCCGGCAGGATCGAAGCTCTTCCCAGGTTTCTGAGGTATTTGGACCTCGACGTGAGCATGAGCAAGACCAGGCCCAAAGTGGCCCCGGAGCCCCCTATCCATATAAACCACTGGAAGAAAGGTTCAGGCGCAATGTGGGGCAGGATTTTGCTGCCGGCTGCCGCAGCCTGGGTGTTGGCATCCAAAAGCGTCATCCAGATGGGCCTTGCAATGCTACCTACCACGGACACACCGTGGATGCCGGCGGACCAGAGCAGGGTTATCAGCAGGACCGGAACCAGCACTCCCACGAGCGAATCGCCGGCGGTGACCAGAGGTTTAAACAGGTTCATTATGACTTCCTGAATGTTGATGTTTAAGGCAATCCTCACGATGTATATGATGACCATTATTACGGCAGCGGGTATCAGCGCCTCGAAAGACCGGGCCACCGATTCGGGAACTCCTTCGGGCATTTTTATGGTTATCTTCCTCTCGGTCAAAAACCTCATGACCTCCACGGCGAAAAACGCCATGATTATGGCCGAGAAGAGGCCAGCTCCGCCCAGGCCGCTTATAGGCAGGACAAAGCCTATATTCTCTATATTCTGCGGCAGGTTAATCATGATGAAAGAAGCCAGAGCTAAAAGTCCGCCTGTTACGGGGTCCAGGTTATAGGATTTCGCCAGGCTGTATCCTATTCCGTGGACAGCATAAAGGGCCATAAGTCCTACGCTCAAGCGGTAAAGCAACAAAATCTGGGCTGCATAAGGTTGAACCTTTGCCGACAGGGCCGGTATGGGAGGCGAAGCGACGATCAGGAAGAAGCTCCCTACTATTATCAGTGGCAGGGTGGCCACTATCCCATCCCTCACAGCCCTCAGATGCCTCTGTTCGGCGAGTTTGGCCATCGGAGGCATGAGCTTTTCTTCTACCCACTTTAAAATTGCCTCCACTTTTCATACCCCCTTCAGGATTTCTTTAGCTTGCCGGATTATCTTTTCTCCGCCAAAAGGACCGTAAGCCTGAGGTTCTATGACCCCAGTGGGGACATGGTGCTTTGAAGCTATTTCATCGAAATACTGCTTCCGGTGCCTTACCTGCGGTGCAATCAGAGCCACATCGAAGTCCTTCACTTTTTCTTCAAACTGGGTGGTGGACACCGCTTCCACGTATACATCTTCTTTCAGTTCTGCAGCCTTTTTCTCCACTGCTTTTACCACGATGCTGGTGCTCATCCCCCCCGAACACACCAGAAGTATTTTCAAAATAAATCCCCCCTTCCGCAAATTTATTTCATAATTTATACCTATTTCTAGAAACTTTACTTCATAGTACTTTAAAAAAATTCAGTATTTCCTCGGGGCGACGGCTTCGCTGGTGTTTTCCAGATACTTTATGATATCGTCGTACTTCTGGCAGGCCACTAGGGTAAAGAGTATATCGATGACGTTGAGCTGGGCTATGCGGGATGCCATGGCGCCGCTCCTGAAGAGGGCCTCGGAGGAAGTGACGAAGAGCTTAATGTCGGCTACCTCCGTTATCGGCGAATGGCCGAACTTGGTGATACATATGGTGGTCGCTCCCGCATTTTTAGCGAGCCTCAGGGCGTCGACGGTGTCCATCGTCTGTCCGGAGTACGATATGCCTACCGCCACGTCTTCCGGCGAGAGGTTGGCCGCCGATGTAAGCTGCATGTGGGTATCGGTGTACGCGGTGCAGGCCTTATTTATTCTCATGAATTTGTGCATGGCATCCTGGGCCACTATGCCCGAAGCCCCGACCCCGTAAAAATCTATCTTCTTGGCTTTCATGAGGGCCTGGGCCGCTTTTGCCACTTCGGCCCTGTCCAGGACGTCCATGGTATTTTCCACGGCCAGCATGTTGTTCTTGGACACCTTCGTTATTATGGCGTCCACGTCGTCATCTACGCTCACGAGCCCCTGGACCTTTTTGCTCTTTACGGCAAGATCGGCCGAGACCTTGATTTTCAAATCCTGGTAGCCCTTGTACCCCAGGGTTTTGCAGAATCTCACGACGCTGGCCTCGCTGGTGCCGCACCTTTTGGCCAGTTCAGCGATGGTCAGGTCCGAAATTTCTTCGGGGTTCTTCAGAATATACTGGGCTATCTTTTTTTCCGAAGGCTTCAGGTTGTTCAAAATAGCCTGGATTTTTTCCAAATCCCCCGGCATAATTTCACCTCTTTTAATATATATATTCTTCATAAATTGTAATAATCCTTCATATCAACATAAATTTTTTGTAATTTTATTTCATAAGACATTAAAAAAATTATGGCGTCCTTGCAGCGACAGCATCTGCTAGTTCACTCGCCGGTTAAGGCAAACCTTATCCTTTGAATGTGCAGGGCGAGATAACCGAGTTCATCTTCGGGTACTTTTTTGTCCATGCGCTCGGCAATGAAGTCGCCCAGCCTTTTGGCTATTCTGTAACTTTCCCGGAATTCCTTTTTAATGCTGGAAAGAAGCGGATTTTTTATGGGGATGTCCTTATCCATCCTCTCCAGGGTAAACCGGAGGTGCACCAGCAGCCTGGCGTAATTTATGCCGTTTTTTTCGATTTTTAGGCCGAGCCCTTCCTCGATTATCTCTATCATCCTGTTTATCATGGAGGCGTATTTCACAGTCCTGGAGACCTCCTGGTTGGACCGGGCGGAGTGGATGTGCATGGCTATAAAGCCCTTTTCTCCGTCGGGAAGTTCCACCCCAAACCTTTCCTTGATGAGCTCCGCCGCCCGGCAGGCCAGTTCGTAGTCCTCCGGGTACAGCACCTTTATCTCGTCCAGGAAGGGGTTTTTTATTTCGATGCCCCCGGAGAGGCGCTCCAGGGTGAAATTTATGTGGTCTGCCAGGGCCACGTGTATATGCTCATTCAGGGGGATTTTAAATTCCCTGCACGCCATAGCTATTACCTCTTCCGCCACTCCTATCACGCGCCCGTCTATCCGACTGATTACCTCCTCGTAGCGGTCAAACTGGTCCCTGTCGAAAAAGTAAAATACTTTTTCGATTCTCGCCTCATCCACCCTCGCCCCCCGGCGGGCGCCGAAGCCGATGCCCTTTCCGACCAGCACCACTTCAGCCCCGGTTTTCCCCTCCGAGGCGAGGACCACATTGTTGTTGAAGGGCTTTATAACCCTGTAATCTGCCAAGGCCAATTCCCCACTTGTGTCCAAATCTGTCACTACCATGATAACATATTGTCAAAAAATTGTAAATGATATAGCAAAGCTCATTTTTTTTGCTAAAGCCCAAATATTTATGTTAATATATTGTAAGGTGATCTTATGAAGGCAGAGAGAGTAAAGGCTTATCTATCAGGGATCTGCTATTCGGCCATTTTTGGATTTTCCTTCCTCTTTACAAAAAACGCCCTGGACAAGGTCGACCCCATAAAATTCATAGGTTTCCGGTTTGCCTTAGCAGCTCTCGCCGTGACTTTGGTTGCCGCATTGGGGGCTGTGCCGATCTCTTTCAAAGGGAAAAACTTCAAACCCCTGCTTTTCCTCTCGCTCCTGGAGCCGGGATGCTATTTCGTATTTGAGACCTTCGGGGTGAAGCTCACCTCTTCCTCCCAGGCCGGCCTCATGATTGCCCTCATCCCCGTACTGGTCGCAGTCCTGGGGGCTTTTATATTGAAAGAGCGGCTGAGCCCCTTCCAGGTATTCTTCATCCTGCTCTCGGCGGCAGGGGTTATGGCCATCTCATCGCAGGGGGGAGGCGATGCCGGCGGGAGCAAACTGGGGCTCCTCCTTCTCTTCGGGGCGGTGCTGTCGGCCTCCCTTTTCAACATCTACAGCAGAAAACTGTCAGCGGTTTACTCGCCGTTCGAAATCACCTTCGCCATGATGTGGGTCGGAGCCATCTTCTTCAACGCAGCAGGTCTTATCCTTTCCGCGATAGCCGGAAATACCGCCGATTATTTCGCCCCGCTCCTGGATGCAGAGGTTGTCTTCGCCCTCTGTTACCTCGGGCTTTTCTCGTCGGTCCTGGCCTATTTTCTCGTAAATTTCACGCTCTCCAGGCTTCCCGCCTCCCGATCCTCGGTGTTCTCAAACCTCACCACCGTAATTTCGGTGGTAGCAGGAGTGGCTTTCCGAGGCGAGCCTTTTACCGTCATCCATGCGGCCGGCGCCCTGATGATCCTCCTGGGGGTCTGGGGCACCAACCGCTTCTCTATCGAAGGCGAAGTTTTAACTCAAGAGGGTGGACAACTTTAAGGTCTGTAAAACAATCCCCTCACCATAGCCCATCTTACCCTGATATCATCGTCGAACGCCACCAGGTCCGCGTCCTTGCCCACTTCAACGCTGCCCTTTCGCCGGGCTTCCCCTATTATTGTGGCGGGATTCAGGCTCGCCATCCTCACCGCATCCTGCACCGGAACCCCCAGTGCCTTCACGAGGTACCGGACCGCCCGATCCAGGGAGAGTGTGGAGCCCGCTATGGTGCCATCCGCCAGGCGGGCCCTTCCGCCTTTCACGAAAACCCGCTGGCCTCCTAGAGTATATTCGCCGTCGGAAAGACCCGCCGCCATCATGGCGTCGGATACGAGGATTATCTTTTCTCTGCCTTTAACTTGAAGGACCAGCTTTACTGCAGCAGGGTGCAGGTGCACGCCGTCGCAGATG
>QGUT01000060.1 GCA_003242255.1 Bacillota bacterium | reverse complement strand
AAACTTTTTTGAACGGGGCATTGAGGACTCTGCCGTTGCCTACCAGTTCGTAAAGGTCATAAACGATGAGGCGGACAGGATGACGAGACTCGTCAACGACCTTCTGGAGCTTTCCAGGCTGGACAACAAAGAAGTTAAATGGAATAAGAGGCCGCTGAAGATCGATTTGCTCGTCGGCGAAGTTGTATCCAAGATGATGATGAGTGCGAAGAAAAAGGGACTTTCGGTGAGATGCGAGATAGAGGAAAACCTCGAAGTGTTTGCCGACAGGGATAAGATGGAGCAGGTGTTCCAGAACGTGCTTTCCAACGCCATAAAGTACACGTCCGAGGGCGGCCGAATATTCGTGAAAGGCGAAAAAGCAGGCAATCAGGTTTGCGTCTCGGTGGAGGATACGGGAATAGGTATCCCCAAAGAGGACCTGCCGAGAATTTTCGAGCGCTTTTACCGGGTCGATAAGACCAGAAGCCGCGAATTGGGCGGAACGGGCCTAGGCCTTTCGATAGCCCGAGAAATAGTGCTGGCCCACGACGGCGATATAGAAGTGCAAAGCGAACCGGGCAAAGGTACGGTGGTTATCATAAAACTTCCGGCCCTTGTGTAAATCAAACGTAATTAGTGTGTAACAATGCTGTAACAATATTGAGATAAACTTTAAAAAGAGACATTATATTTTAAAAAGGAGAATAGGTTTTATGAAAAGGATCGCGGGGATTGCTGCTTTATCCCTTTGTATAGTTATTTTCCTTTTCATCATCGCTGACGCGAAGGAGGCATTTGTGCTCAACCGGCCCAAAGACGGATTTGAGACGATTGAAAGCTACGTGGTCGTGTCGGGAGAGGCCATTGCCGACACTTCGGTAGAGATCTCGGTCAACGGAGAGAAAAAGGAAACCATAAAAGTAGGCGCTTCGGGCCTTTTCGTGACCCAGGCCGACATAGAGATGGGGAAAAATGTGATAACTGTGAAGGCTGTTTTCCCATCCGGCCAGGAGGAAATCGTGTCCCGCAGCGTCTACAGGCATGACAAGGACACCCAGATAAAAGGCTTGAATTCCATCATCCAGGCTTTAAAACTTTTCATATTGCAGTAAAAGGCGGTGCTGTCGTGAAAAACAGGGATTCAATCCTAGGTTTAGTGCTCGCTCTGCTAGTCGGCACCAGCCTTTTTCTGTCCGGCATAACCTGGTGGCGATTTTCCGACCAATACGCTGATGTTCAAAATGAATATTACGGCATGAGCGTCGTAGACCTATCGGACGTGATAGCCCCGAATAGAGTTGTACTTCACTTCGCCCAGGATATGCACAGCATTCTTTATCCCAACAGGCCTTTTTACAGGGAAATTTGGGATTATGCGAGAAAAGTACTGGATGGGAAAGAGCTTGTCGAAGTAAATAACCCCGAACTGGACGACGACAATTTGCGGCAGAAAGTGGGGATGGAGCTCATCTTCCCCGTACCTTTACCCGTGGATTTTTTGACAAAGGTTTTCAATATGAACGCAGGTCAGCAGGCCATCCCTCAGGAGAGAGCAGTAATATCGATGATGATAGTTGAGGAGGATGGCCTTTCCGTTTTTTTTAAAGGGAGCGGTGGGGAATTTTACGCTTTAAAAACTAAGGGGAGCAGCTCCGAACTGAGAAAGCTCCTGGAGCAGGCAAGGCTGGAAAATCCGCCCGCATACACTTATCTTCCGCCCGCCAAGATAAATGTCAAGCTGGAGGAGGGTATCTACGTGCCTTTGACGACGGGGCAGGAGGAGTTTCCGGTGCTCTCCGTCAGGTACGAAAAAATCCCGTCCCAGGGCACCATAGCCCAGTTTTTCCCCGATTTTTCTGTCACGCGCAAAATCGAAGAGAAGGACGGTGCGGTGGTCTATACCGACGGAAGCCGGGGGCTCAGGATATATCCTAACGGTGCCCTGGAGTACAGCAGGCCCCTCGCCGGGGGGGTGAAGGTAGGATCGAATTTTTACGATGCTCTGACGGTAGCCGTCAACTTCATAAATACTCATGGCGGCTGGCCAAAGGATGTGTACCTCGCGGGATACAGGGCGGCTGAAAACCAAAAGAGCGGATATACCTTCAATTTCGGCATAAGGATCGAGGGCCTGCCGCTCATGAGCAAGAGCGATTGCCTCACCGTCACCGTAGAGGAAAACCAGGTATCCAGGTATTTCAGGAACATTGTAAGACAAAACAAAGTGCTCCACGAAATCAAGCCCATATCCCCCATCCAGGCCCTGGATGCCGCCATCGCGACCTTCAATTTGAAAGAAATTGACTTTCTTGAGTTGTCTTATTTAAAAGTGGATGACGAACTGATACCGGTTTGGACCGTGGTGAGCAGGTCCAAGAGGTTCTTCATAAATGCCAGCAACGGCATGGCCGTCAATTTTTAACCGGAGAAGGGAGAAAGATGGATTGGAAAAGAGCCATATGGATTCTTGTTGTCTCTTTTTTTGTGCTAAACATCGTGCTAGTGGCAAATCTTTTTATAAAGACCATGCCGGGAGAGAGCTTTAAGTTGGAAGAGGACCAGCAAAAGGCCTTAATGACCTACCTCGAGAGCCGGGGAATAAAGTTTGAGACCCAACTGCCCGATAAAGGGGTTGCGGTTCCTTTTCTCGAAGTGGGCAGAGAATCGTCAGATCAGGAAAAACTCGTAGAGATGTTTTTCTCCGAAGGGGTAGAACGAGTCGAGAAAATAGAGGGCGGCGAAAAATTTATTTCCGGCCGGCGGCAGTTAATTTTGATGGAGAGCGGTTCCGTTATCTTCGAGGACGGCGAAGCAACGGAGGAAGTGCCTGAATTGAACGGCGAAAGAGCCCTCCAAATAGCCGAAAAATTCGTAAAAGACCACGGAGGCCTGCCCGAACACGCCAAATTGAATTATGTCAGATATGAGCCCAAAACCGGGGGATACGTCGTAGAGTACGTGGGCAATTACAGGGGGTTTTTCGTGGCCAACAGCTACATAAGGCTGCTGGTGACCCGTAGCGGTGTGGTTCGTTTCGAGAGGAATTTTTTAAAGCCCATCGGTTTTGAGGGAAAGAGGCGGCATGTAATCCCACCGCTTACCGCCGTCATGAAAGTGGATGCCGAAAGAAAGAGCAATTCGCCGACGGTGGTAAAAAAAGTTGAACAGGGGTTCTACTCGCAATTTTACAATGCGGAACGATGGCTGGCAGCTCCAGTCTGGAAGGTGGAATTAGAAAGCGGCGAAATATATTACGTCAATGCCTACACCGGCGAATTGGAAAGATAGGAATTTTGCGGCCTTTTGCAGTATAATAATGATTAAAAATACAAAAAAGGAGCAGGATTGGCGATGGGATTTAAGGAAGTGGAATTAAAATACGGCCGCAAAGTGGTAAAGTTGCAGATTCCCGAAGATAACTTACTGGGAGTTCTGAAGACCGGGAACATACCGGCAGTGGATGATGAAAGGCAGGCGGTGGTAAACGCTCTAAGAAATCCTATCGCTTCGCCGCCCCTTCACGAAATCGTAAAGGCGGGCGACAAAGTGGTCATTATAGCCAGCGACATCACCAGGAACGCCCGAAATCCGGTGGTAATTCCGGCGGTCATCGATGAACTTAAAGGAGCCGGCGTAAAGCCCGAGGATATGACCATCGTGGTGGCGACGGGAACCCACCGCGGCCACAGCAGGGAGGAACTGGAGTACCTTTTCGGAGCCGATGTGATAGAGCAGGTACGGGTAGTGGACCATGACAGCAGGAACAGGGACAACCTCGTGCACATCGGGACCACTTCCAGGGGAACCCCGGTATGGATAAACCGCCTGGTCGCCGAGGCCGATAAAGTGATAATAACCGGCGGCATCGTCTACCATTCGATGGCCGGGTTTGGCGGGGGCAGAAAGGCCATCTGCCCCGGGGTCTCGAGCTTTGAGACCATCCAGCACAACCACAAGCTGATGCTCAATCCCCCGGAAAAAGGCGGGGGATTGAAACCCACAGTGGGGTGCGGAAAGTTAAAAGACAACCCGATGGCAGAGGATATGGAAGAAATAGCCGGTATGGTGAAGCCCTCTTTTATGGTAAACGTGATTTTGAACGACGAAGGCAGGATTGCCAGGGTAGTGGCGGGAGATTACAGGGAGGCCTTCCGGGAAGGCTGTCGAACTGTGGAAGAGTTTTTCAGCCTGAAAGTAAAGGAGAGAGCCGACGCCCTTTTCCTCTCCTGCGGTGGATTCCCAAAGGATATAAATCTTTACCAGGCTACCAAGGCCGTGGAAAACTCCATGGGAGTGCTGAAGGAAGGCGGGGCGGTGGTGCTCTTTGCCGAATGTCCGGAGGGAGTGGGCCACGACGATTTTCGCAGGATAATCCTTGAATTCAAGACCCGACGGGAGAGAGAAGAGGAACTCTGGAGGGAATTCACCATCGCCAAGGGGGTGGGATACATGCTCACCCTGAACTGCGAAAAGCACCGGGTGATCCTTGTGTCGAATTTCGACCCCAAAGACGTCCAGGAATTGGGCATGATACCGGCGCAGGATGCGAAGCAGGCTCTGGAAATAGTCGAAGAAATTCTTGGCAGCCACTACAAGGCCTACGTGGTGCCGGAAGCAGGTTCCAGCGTGCTCTTCCTGTCGGATGGCATCGAATTATTTCCCGGGAAATAGTATTTTGTAAATGATTTTGGAGGGAGTAAATGTGTTTTTCCACATATACAGGGCCGTAGCCCGCGAAGCATCGGGCGAAAGGTGTTTCGACATTTTAAACGGCATAGTCCGCTTTCACCGGCTGCAGCTTGGTCCGGGGATAGAAGAGGCGGCCGAGTATTGTGCGAAGGTGTTGAAAGAGAGAGGGCTGGAAGCCGAAGTGAAGGTTTACAGGCCGGACGACAGCGGCGGGAGGTTTTTCTGCGAAAGGCCTTCGCCGAACTGGGAGTGCAAAGAGGCAAAGCTGTGGATGTGGGACGAGGACAGGAAGGAATACGTAAAACTCGCGGATTTTGAAGAGAGCCCCGTTTCGGTGATCCAGAGGAGTTGCCCCACCCCCGAGGTGGGAATGGAGGCCGAACTCGTAGAAATTGAAGACCCGGAAAGCGAGGAAAGTTTTGCGTCGAAAGATGTGCGCGGGAAGTTGGTGCTGCTTCGCGGCAACATGGCAGTGGCCTCGTACTTTGCGGTCAAATACGGCGCTATCGGCGTTGTCACCGATAACCTCAATGAATACTGGCCCGTAAGAACCCGGTGGGACCTGCCCGACGCCCGGCAGTACACTTCTTTCCCGGCCTACGCCTGTGAAAAATTATTCGGGTTCGTGCTGACCCCCAGGCAGGGGGCGATGATAAGGGAAAGACTCGCCCGCGGCCCCGTAAAGCTGAAGGCCAGGGTAAGATCCAGCTTTTCGCCGCCCCGCGTCCCGGTGGTGACCGCCATGATACCGGGAAGGGCGCGGGAAGAGGTGCTGCTAGTTGCTCATATCTGTCACCCCAAGCCTTCCGCCAACGACAACGCATCGGGTTCAGCTGCGGCCATGGAAGCGCTATTAGTTTTAAACGAATTGATAAAGGGCGGCAAACTGGCTCCACCCCGGCTGGGGATCAGGCTCCTTTTGGTGCCCGAGATGGGAGGGACTTTAGCTTATCTTGCGGCAGAGCCTCAAAAAGCCCCGGCCCTGGCCGGCATAAACCTGGACATGGTGGGGGAAAATCAGGAACTTTGCGGAAGCACGATGAAGATAGAGTATCCACCCCTCGCATCCCGTTCCTTCGTGGGCCCGCTCTTAAAAGAGATCACGGCCTACTGCGCAGAGGACGCTCTGGTGACGGGAGAGCAAGAGGGATTTTCGACCCTCAGATGGGGGGCCTTCCCCTATTCGGGAGGCAGCGACCACTACATCCTCTCCGATCCATCGATCGGAATCCCAACTCCCATGATAAACCAGTGGCCCGACAGGTTCTACCACACGGACTTGGATACGCCGGACAAAGTGGATAAGACCATGCTGAAAAGGGCCGCCGCCATCGCGGCTACTTACCTGTACTTCCTGGCTGCCATGGGCGAGAAGGAAGCGCTCTGGGTATTAGACATGGCCCTGTGCGAAGCCCAAAAGGCACTTATAGAATGCTGCAAGAATCTGCTGCGGTCGAAAGATGGCTGGAGCTCTAGCGATGCGGCGGAAAGGCTCCGCTTTTTGGCCGGGATGAACAAAGCCGCTCTGGCCTCCGTGGCCCGATTCGTAGACACGCCCCAGGTGAGGGAGGCCATCGAGGATGCCGGAAGAGCGCTGGACGAGGTGTGCGAAAGGCTGTGCGGCCGCCTGTCGAAGGCCGGGAAGGTATACGATTTAGAAGGTTGTGGAGACAATAAGATAAAGGCGTCGGTCGAGGAAGCTAAAGCCCTGGTGCCGCGGCGGCTCGTTCCCGGCACGGTGGAACTCCACCAGTACCTGGAAGATATGGATGAAGAGACGCGGAAGGAATATTTTGAATTGGCCAGGCTGAAGGATGCGAAGAACCCCGAATACCTCCTCTACTATGCCGACGGGGAATCCACCTTATACGAGATATCCAGGAAGGTATACTGGGAGACGGGCGAGGATATCCTGGAATACCTAATGAAATATGCGAAGGTTCTTGAAAAAGTCGGAATCATAGAACTGCTCTCTAAAACCCAGCAGTAAGGCGAGGAGGGAGTGTACTTTGAAAAGCAAAATATATTTCGCCGATGCAAGGGCCAGGAGCTACGACTACAAGTACAGCTTCGTGGCCAAATTTGAGCAGATCCTCAATATGGTGGACTTCAGCTCTTTCATAGAAAAGGGCGACTACGTCGCCATAAAAACCCATTTCGGCTCCTACGGCGCCCACCGCATAGTAAGGCCCATTTTTTTGAGAAAAGTGGTGGAGAGGGTAAAGGAAGTCGGGGGCATGCCCTTCGTCACCGACACGGTGAGGATTCCGGGCCTGGAATACCTGGAAGTGGCCAACATGGAGGGCATCAACCACCTCTCGGTGGGGGCGCCGGTGATCCTGGCCGACGGGATTTTCGGCAAGGACCAGGTAAGGGTCAAAGCCGGCCCCATCCTGGGCGAGATAGGAGTGGCGTCGGCCATCTATTACGCTCCGGCCATGATCGTGGTCTCCCACTGCAAGGGACACGTGGGTTCCGGCTTCGGAGGGGCCATCAAAAATCTGGCCATGGGCTGCATAAGCTGCAAGGACCACCACGGCAAAGCCGAAAGGGGAAGAATTCACTTCTACGAGGGGAAGCACTTAGAATGGGTTGAAGTCCGCTGCACCCGCTGCGGCCAGTGCGTCCACGTGTGCCCGCACAAAGCCTTACAACTCGTCGACGACAGCATAGTAATAGACAAGAGCGTCTGCGTAAAATGCGGCAGATGCTCCCGGGTGTGTCCTTCAGGGGCGATGGTGGTGCCCATCGACGACGAGACTTTCCAGAGGGGCCTGGCCGAATCGGCTTATGCGGTGGTCTCCACCTTCGAAAAGGGAAGAATACTTTACATAAACTTCATAACCGAAGTGCAGCCGGAATGCGACTGCATGCCGATGGCGGATACTCCCCTGGTCCAGGACCAGGGTGTGCTGGTATCCCACGACATAGTGGCCATAGATCAGGCCTCGCTGGACCTGATAAACGGTGCGGACCCCCTGCCGGGGTCGAAAGCGGCGGACAAAAACGTCAAAAAAGGCGACAATATTTTGAAGGCGGTCACCGGAAAGGACGCCCAGCTTCACATCGACGCCGCCTATGAGCTGGGCATGGGCAGCAAGGAATACGAACTGATAACGGTGACCGAGAAGGACGTTCCGAACGAAGAAAAGAAGGACTCGTAAAAATCTGTCCGTGCCTTTGGACATCTCCGCGGGAGCGGAGATTTTTTTTGCGTCAGTTTTTATGGTATAGTGTTGTTGAACAAAAATCGGAAGAAGGGTTAAAGCCATGAACGTAACCGTAATAGCTGTGGGGAAAATTAAAGAAAGTTATTTGCGGGAAGGAATCCGGGAATACGAAAAAAGGCTGAAACCTTACTGCGCTCTGCGGATAATTGAGATCGAGGAAGAAAGGGCGGCGGATGATCCGGCCCCGGCGGAAATAGAAAGAGTGCTGAAAAGGGAAGGGGAGCGGATTTTGGGCAAGATGCCCCGGCAGGGTTTTAAAATCGCCCTCTGCGTGGAAGGCGAGCGGTTCTCCTCGGAAGGCATGGCCGAGAAGGTGAAGAATCTCGCCCTGGGGGGCGTCTCGGACTTGACTTTCGTAATCGGCGGTTCCTGGGGCCTTTCCGATGATGTGAAAAGAGCCTGCGACATGAAGCTCTCCTTTTCCGATTTCACCCTGCCCCACCAGCTCATGCGCCTGGTGCTGCTGGAGCAGATCTACCGCTGGTTCAAGATAATCCGGGGGGAAACTTATCATAAGTGAACATAGAGTTCGAGAACTAACCAAGGCAGGCGAGAGGAAGCATCCGATGATTCCTTATAAAAATTATTTGCGATCGATCGAAATAAAGGTTGATACCCTGACTGTCAGCGATATAACTGCCGACAGTCTTTTTTTTTAAATGAACATCTGGTCCTAAGGATCCTCAGCACTTCTCAGGAGTGTTTAAATTTTTGAAGGGGGCCGGTAATATTTTTCGTCTATATAGGTGGAATGGAAAGGAGGGGAGCGATGTTATCCGATGAACAGCTGGTAGCAAAATGCC
>QGUT01000059.1 GCA_003242255.1 Bacillota bacterium | reverse complement strand
TTTCTCTAAGAGGCCTGGAATTCCAGGCTGTAACAATAGGGTCAAGGTTTTTGCAAAGCTCGGAGATTGTAGATTTTGAAAACTCGGTACCGCAAAGCTCGTAGGTTATTTCTTCAATTTTCCGTGTTGATACGCCGTTAACCACCATTTCCATTAATGCCAGCAAAAGGGCCTGTTCGCTTCTCTGGTAACGGCTGAAGATCTCAGTAGTTAGCTTACCGTTGCGGAGCCTTGGAACTCTCAGCGTGAGGGTACCGACTCTGGTAACAAGATTTCTCTGGTAGTAACCGTTACGGTAATCCTGTCTTTCTTCGGTTCTTTCATAAGGTTCGGCTTTGATTTGTTCGGTAGCCTGGGCTTGGAGTATTTGGTTGAGTATGGACTCCAATAGTTTGGCCATCCCCTCATCTTTAGCTCCCTTTAGAAAAAGGTGGTGCAAAATTTCAGAATCGATGGTAATATTATATTGAGCCATTTCTCATCCCTCCAGTTAGGTTTTTCTGTTGGCAATTTAATTCTAACCAGAGGGATGGGGGTGGCTCAACAACTTTTTACACAATTATATGGACTTAACTCAACCTCTATAATTTAGCAAAAGTGTCTAATATGTTAGGAGATTACTAATAACAAACGCCATTGAAATGGGTAGGTATCAAAATTCTAAATAATGATCGAGAAAAATAAAATAAAAGAGGTTGGGCTTTTGACCCAACCTCTTATTCTATCTCTATCCTGCGGCCATAAGGTTTGCTCGGCCTTCTTTTGGGGATTGTAATTTTAAGGACCCCGTTGTTGTAGCTCGCCTTTATATTTTCAGGATCCGCGTTCTCGGGCATCGGAATGGTGCGGCTGAAGCTGCCCCTCCTGCGTTCGCGGTGGATGTAATTATCTGTCTTTTCTTCGGTTATTTCGTCCTGCTGTCCCGAAATGGTGAGCGTGCTGTCGTCGCACCGGATCTCTATGCTGTTTTTGTCAAAGCCGGGCATATCGGCTTCGACTATATATTCACTTTCAGTCTCCCTCATGTCGATTCGGATGGACTGGGGCCCGAAGAAGTCGAAGAAATTGTCGAGGAAGTTTTCCACGTCAAACTCGAAAATGCTCGGGAAAAATCCTCTTCTCCTCCAGGGTATCAAATCGCGACCCCTCATGTTGTCCCCTCCTTTAGTAATTATTACTATTTTCGGTTATAATTATATTACAAAGGTCAAAGAAGGTCAATATATCTAGTAAAACTTTTTTAATTTTGGGAAGGTATTTGGAGGGAAATATAGAAATAATATAGAGATTGGCCGGCTTTCCTAAAATATATTTTTTCCCTTTTTCTTAATTTATACCGAGGTGAATTTTGGTTTTATGGAAATAGGCGTCGATATAGTGGAGATTGCCAGGATAAAAAGAGCTCTGGACAGAGAAAATTTTTTGAAAAAAATATTTACAATTGAAGAAATAGACGTGATAAAACAAAAGAAGGGCGAGAGCCTGTACAGGCACGTGGCCGGCAGGTTCGCGGCGAAGGAAGCGGTCAGCAAGGTGCTGGGGACCGGCATCGGTTTTTTCAGGTGGAAGGATATAGAAATCCTTCCCGACCAATCCGGAAAACCTTGGGTCCGGCTTTCCGGAAAGGCCCTGGAACTGGCAAAGATGAAAGGGTTCACCCGGCTTCTGGTGAGCATTTCCCACTGCCGGGATTACGCCGTGGCTTTCTCTGCGGCGGAAGGGGGTATGAAAGGTGAAAGCGGTGAGCCCTTCGACGATGAGAGAGATAGATAAGAGGGCCATTGAGGTCTACGGTGTCCCGGGTATAGTCCTCATGGAGAACGCCTGCAGGGCCGTGGCCGTTGCGGCAAAGCGAAGGATCGACGAGGTTTACGGAAAAAAGAATTTTCCCCTAAAGGTAGCCGTAGTCTGCGGCAAAGGCAACAACGGCGGTGACGGCTTTGGCGCCGCAAGGCACCTGGCCAATATGGGTTTTGAAGTGTCGGTTTTCTTGGCGTCGCCTTCCGGTGAGGTTTCGGGAGATGCGGCGGTAAATTTGAAAGTCACTAAAAACATGGGAATCCCTGTGATCGAACTCAAAGACACTGATGGACCGGATAAAATCCGGGGAATTTTTGAGGGATTTCACTCGATCGTGGATGCCCTCTTCGGGACCGGCCTGAGGGGGGAGGTAAAAGGGCTTCCCAGAGAGCTCATAGAGGCGATCAACGCATCCGGACTGCCGGTCATAGCCGTGGACATCCCTTCAGGCATATGCGGGAGGACCGGCAGGGTGCTGGGAGCAGCAGTAAGGGCCGACGTGACGGTGACGATGGGGCTTTTGAAGGTGGGCCTTCTGCTCTATCCGGGAGCTGCTTACGCCGGCAGGGTGGTGGTGGTCGACATAGGCATACCCCGCCGGGTTTTTGATGAGTTCGAAGCCGAAGCTCTGCTCCTTATGCCCGAACTCGTAGAATCCTGGGTAAGACCTCCCGCCCCAGATGCCCACAAGGGGGATATGGGCAGGGTTTTCATACTGGCGGGTTCGAGGGGGATGACGGGGGCGGCGGCCCTTTCGGGACTGGGAGCGGCCCGGTGCGGAGCGGGGCTCGTGACCTTGGGAGTTCCAGAGAGCTTAAACGACATCCTGGAGGTGAAAGTTACAGAAGTCATGACCCTGCCGCTGCCCGATACGGGGGAAGGGACGCTCTCGGAAAAAGCTTTAGAGCCCGCCCTGGAGTTTGCCAGAAGGTGCGATGCGGTCGTCTTAGGGCCCGGGCTTTCCCGCCACCGGGAGACGGAAAAATTCGTGAGGAGTTTCGTGGCCGAATGCGAAAGGCCGATGGTGATAGACGCCGACGGGATAAACAACCTCTCCGGGGCCCCCGAGATCCTTAAGGATGCTAGAGCTCCGGTCGTGCTCACCCCGCACCCAGGAGAGATGGCCAGGCTCCTTTCCACAACTCCCCGGGAAGTGCAGCAAAACCGGTGGGATGCGGTAAGGAGGGCCGGGGACACCTTCGGGTGCACGGTGGTCTTGAAAGGCGCCCGCACCCTGATCTACTCTCCCGGGAATCCGGTCTATGTAAATCCCACTGGAAATCCGGGAATGGCCACCGGCGGCAGCGGCGACGTGCTCGCCGGCATGATAGGTGCCCTTTTGGGCCGAGGTCTTGATGCTCTAGAAGCTTCGGCCGCCGCAGTATACCTCCACGGGCTGGCGGGGGATGCGGCGGCAGAAAAGAAAGGCGAAATCCCTCTGGTCGCAGGGGATATAGTGGAGAACATTCCGGAGGCTTTCAAACGGCTGCAGGAGGGGGAAAGATCGGATGAATGCCACATTCAGGCCTACCAGGGCTGAGATAAACCTGGATAACCTGGAGCACAACCTCCATGAGATCAAAAGGGTGACCAGAGCCGGGGCTTCCCTCTGCGCGGTGGTCAAGGCCGATGCTTACGGCCACGGCGCGGTAGAGGTGGCGAATACGGCCCTCTCGTGCGGGGCAAAGTACCTGGCCGTGGCCATCCTGGAAGAAGCCGTGCAGCTCAGGAAGGCCGGAGTAAAGGCCCCAATCCTGATTTTGGGTTTTACACCCGAAGAGCAGTTTGATAGAATAGTAGAGTACGGCATAACCCAAACTGTTTTTAACCTCGATTCGGCAAAACTGCTCTCCGAAAAAGCGGTTGAGCGGGGTGTGAAAGCCAAGGTTCACATAAAATTGGATACGGGCATGTCGCGAATAGGCTTTCAGGCCCAAATGTCGAGCCTTCCGGAAATTGAGGAGATCTTCAAGCTCCCCGGCATAGAAGTGGAGGGCATTTTCACCCATTTTGCGAAGGCCGACGAGAAAGACAAGACTTTTTCTGAAGAGCAGTTTAAGAAGTTCGATGCGATTGTAAAGGCCCTGGAGAACCGGGGCTTTCGGATACCGATAAAACATGTGGCCAACAGCGCTGCCATCATAGACCTTCCCGAGATGCACCTGGACATGGTAAGGCCCGGCATAATCCTCTACGGCATATACCCTTCCGATGAAGTAAAAAGAGAAAAAATCGATCTGAAGCCCGTCATGAGCTTTAAAACCCGAGTATCCCACGTGAAGAAGGTGCCCGCGGGAACACCCATCAGCTACGGCGGGACTTTCATCACCCAGCGGGAGAGCATCATCGCTACCCTGCCGGTGGGGTACGCCGATGGCTACTCGCGGCTTTTGTCTTCCAAGGCCGAGGTTCTGATAAGGGGGAGAAGAGCTCCTTTAGTTGGCCGGATATGCATGGACCAGTGCATGGTAGACGTCACCGATGTGCCGGGGGTGATGCCCGGCGACGACGTGGAGCTTTTCGGCGAAGGCAAGGACGGCGGTGTTACGGCCGATGAACTAGCCAGGATAGTTGGTACCATCCCTTATGAAATAGTGTGCGGCATATCCAAAAGGGTTCCGAGAATATACATAAAAAATGGTAAAATAATAAAAATAGATGCTCATTTACCATATTTTTGATTAACAATAGGGGGTGCCACTGTGGCTGAGCTGAGGAGAATTGTGGTCAGCCTGCCCGACAGCCTTCTGAGGCAGGTGGATACTATATTGTCGAAAGAGAAGAGAAACCGCAGCGAATTTATTCAGGATGCCATGAGATTATATATTAGAGAAAGGGAAAGGCTAAGAATGAGGGAACAGTTGAAGAATGGATATATGGAAATGGCCGAAATAAATCTGAAAATGGCTGAATTTGGCATAAACGAAGATATGAAAGATTTGATGCTATATGAGACAACTCTTTCGGAGAGTGAATGAGGTGCAAATAAGACGAGGAGATGTATTTTACGCCGATCTAAATCCAGTCGTAGGGTCCGAACAGGGAGGAGTAAGGCCGGTACTGGTAGTGCAGAACAACGTGGGAAACAAGTACAGCCCCACCGTGATAGTGGCGGCCATCACTTCCCAGATTGACAAGGCCAAACTGCCCACCCATGTGGAATTAAAACGCGGGGAATACGGGCTGGAGAAGGATTCGGTAATACTCCTGGAGCAACTGAGGACCATTGACAAGAGGCGATTGAGGGAGAAAGTGACTTTTCTCGACAGCGAAATTATGGCAAAGGTTGATGAAGCCCTGAAGATCAGCTTGGGACTGATAGAATTTTAGATGGGAAGAGGAGAGATAATGAGGCCGTTGATTGCTATAACCTGCTCTTTCACCGATGGAAGAATGTTCCTGAATCACGGCTATTATGAAGCCGTTGAAAAAGCCGGAGGAATACCGGTAGGGGCTGCGCCTTTGAGGGACAAGGAAGCCCTTTCGAAGCTCATCGACAGGGTGGACGGCCTGCTCTTTTCGGGAGGTCCCGACGTGGACCCGAGGCGTTTTGGCGAAAATCCGAAACCCGCTCTCGGGGAGGTAAACCCGCTGCGGGACGAAGCGGAAATCTTTCTTTGCCGCGAAGCCGTAAAGAGGAAAAAGCCGATACTCGGCATATGCCGCGGAATACAGCTCATAAATGTGGCGTTAGGGGGCACTCTTTACCAGGACATCCAAAGCGAAGTGGAAAAGCCCATGAAGCACAGCCAGCAAGCCCCCAGGTGGTACGCAAGCCACGACGTGGTTGTGTCGAGGGATTCGCTGCTTTTCCGAATATTGGGGTCCGAAAGGGTAGCAGTCAACAGCTTTCACCACCAGGCTGTAAAAGATGTGGCGGAAGCTTTAAAGCCGGTGGCCTTTTCGCAGGATGGCATAGTGGAAGCTGTGGAAAGCGTATCCGGCGAATTTTTTTTACTAGGAGTGCAGTGGCACCCGGAAGAGATGTGGCAGGAATATCCCCTTCAACTCAAGCTCTTTGAGGCTCTGGTCCAGGCGGCCTCGGAAAAATAATTTGAGGATGGGAGGCAATTTATGAAAATCTACATATCGGCCGACATGGAGGGAATCTCCGGTGTGGTATCCTCCAGCCACGTGGAGGCAGGGTCCGGCGAGTACGAAAGGTTCCGCCGGCTCATGACCCGGGAAGTAAATGCGGTGATAGAAGCCGCCCTCGAATGCGGGGCTTCGGAAATAGTGGTCAACGACTCCCACAACAAGATGGACAATATTTTGATAGAGGAGTTCCATCCCAAAGCCTGCCTCATAAGCGGCAGTCCCAAACCCTTGAGCATGATGCAGGGGATTGATGAGACCTTCGACGCCGTCTTTTTCGTGGGGTATCACGCCAGGCCCGGAGTTGCTGAAGCCATAATGGACCATACGTATACGGGAACCGTGATGTACGCTAAAATCAACGGCAAATTGATGAGCGAGGCGGGCTTGAACGGCCGGTTGGCCGGCTATTTCGGAGTGCCCGTGGCTCTGGTGACAGGGGACCAGAATGCGGTAAAGTGTGCGAAGGATGAGCTCAACGACCCGGTGGGGGTTGTGGTGAAAGAGGCCATTACCAGGTATTCCGCCAAAGTTTACCCCTTCGACGTGGTGCGGGAGAAGATCCGAGAGGGGGTAAAAAAGGCCATCGAGAAACTGCCGAATTTAAAACCCACCGTGGAACAAGGGCCGGTGGAGCTGGAGGTATCCTTTTACAGGTCCATAATGGCCGACATGGCCCTTCTGATTCCGGGCATGGCAAAAAAGGACGGCAGGACCGTAGTTTACACAGCAAAAGATTATTTGGAAGCCTACAAAGTGTTCAGAGCTGCTTTAGCTATAAATTCAGGCGTGCAGTGATAAGGGGGTCTTAAGCGTGAAAGCAATAAAAGGCGGTACTGTCTACACCATGAAAGGAGAAGTGATAGAAGGAGGGACGGTCCTCGTCGAAGGCGACAAGATCGCCAAAGTGGGCAAAGACCTTTCCATTCCGGAAGGCTGCGAAGTGATAGACGCCACGGGGAAGTACGTTTTTCCGGGGTTCATCGATGCCCACAGCCATGTGGGTATTTTCGAAGAAGGCGTGGGCGAAATAGGTGAGGACGGCAACGAGATGACCGACCCGGTGACGCCCCACCTCAGGGCCCTGGATGCCGTAAGTCCGGAGGATAAAGCTTTTGACGATGCGGTCAAGGGCGGGGTTACCTGCGTTTTTACCGGCCCGGGGAGCGCCAACGTCATAGGCGGCCAATCCATAGCCGTCAAGACCTACGGCCGGGTAATAGATAAGATGGTGGTTAAAGCTCCGGCGGGGCTCAAGGTAGCTTTCGGTGAGAATCCGAAGCGGGTTTACGGCCAGCAGAAGAAGATGCCCTCCACCCGGATGGGGACGGCGGCCCTGCTCAGGGAAGCGCTCACAAAGGCTAAAAACTATCTCGAAAAGAAAAAGATAGCGATGGAAAAAGGGGAGTTTTTCGAAAAGGACCTCAAGATGGAAGTGCTCTGCGATGTTTTGGAGAAGAAGATTCCCTTGAGGGCCCACGCCCACCGGGCTTTCGACATAATGACCGCGATCAGGATAGCGAAGGAATTCGACGTCGATATCGTCATAGAACACTGCACCGAGGGTCACCTCATCGCCGATGAACTGGCAGAACTGGGAGTGCCTGCGGTGGTAGGCCCTTCGCTCACGTCCCGCTCGAAGATAGAACTCAAAGATCTGAGCTTTAGGACCGCCGGAATCCTGGCGAACCGGGGGGTAAAAGTTGCCATAATGACGGACCACCCGGTGATTCCCGTGCAGTATTTGAACGTATGTGCTGGCCTGGCGGTAAGAGAGGGGATGAAGGTAGAAGACGCCCTCGCCGCCATCACCATCAACGCCGCCGAGATAATCGGCATCCAGGACCGGGTGGGCAGCATAGAGGAAGGCAAGGACGCCGATATAGTCGTGTGGGACGGCTTCCCACTGGAAGTCATGTCGAAGCCGGAGTTGGTGATAATCGACGGGAAGGTCGTTTACAAAAGGGGATAATATCATTTTGCAAAGGGGATAAGGAGAGCTTTTTCCTTATCCCCTTTTTGGATTGAGGGGCGGTTGTTGTATCGCCTCACCGGATTCCTTCAATATCAATGACCACTATCTCCGGGGGGTTAAATATTCTAGGCAAAAATAAACTGGAATATGCACCCCTGCTCACTATGAGGGTATAGTTTTCAAACTCGTACAATCCCCCAGCGTACTTCGGGAAGAGACCCTGATGCGGGGCATAGAGGCCATTTAACAAAAAGGGAATCCTGACCTGCCCGCCGTGGGCATGGCCTGAGAGCACCAGATCAAAGGGAAGGGTACTGTAAAAATCAGCCTTTTCGGGCCGGTGAGATAACAATATTTTATATTCTTCCGCATCCTTGAGATTTAAAAATGAATCGCATATTTCTTTGTACCAGTTAGATATACCGCATCCGGGATCATCCGCTCCCGCCACAATTAAATCGACGCCTCTTATATTAACTTTCTGCATGCTATTCTCCAGCACATTTACTCCGTAGGATTTGAAAAGTTCCTTTATCTTGTGAACTTCGCCTCTTTTAATTTCATGGTTGCCCGTTACGTAATAAATGGGAGCCATGTCCTTTATGGCCTCCAAAAACAATTTAGCACCTTCGATGGGAGCGGTTTTGTCTACGATATCTCCAGCTAAGGCGATTATATCTGGATTTTCAGCTTTGATCATTCTTTTAATCTTACTTTGATCTTTTCCATACACTTTGCAGTGTAAGTCGGATACGAGAACTATTCTTATTGAGTGGCCCTTCGGAATTTTATCAGTTTCGATCGAATACCTTCTGACGATAAGTCCGCTGTAAAAGGCTGCCGAAATTAAAGCTATTACAATAAGTATTGCTAAGACTTTAACCATAAGCCCTCCTCCAGAGGATTGAGGCGACGTTCGTGAACATTTGAATATTATTATAGCATT
>QGUT01000232.1 GCA_003242255.1 Bacillota bacterium | reverse complement strand
AAAAGGAGCTTTTCGATTTTGTTCATGCCTATCGCCCTCCTGGGTTAGTGGTTTTGTATTCCAATTATTTTTTACCAGGAGGGTTTTGTTTTTGCAAAGGCTATTTTAAATTATTACAGGAATGCTAAACAATACTTTTAAAAACAAGCTGGCATAAGTTCTACCGGCTTTAATTTTCCTTTCTACCCGTACATTTATTTTTCCTGCTTTGTAAATATCTAATTATTTTTTTTGCGTTCTTTTACCGCGGTCATTTTTATGGCGGCCCGATCTTCCGCAGGGGGCTGGACAATTAAAACGAGTGAATTACCACCTTATTCTCCGCCTCTATAAACTGCAATTTTCCCTTTTTTAACTACCTTTCTAACCAGATTGACCCCATCTGCCGTTAGTACTTCCTCCTGCGTCATCCCGTACTTAAGGCAGGGCAGGCCAGGTTCATTACAGGCTGCATAGACTCTGTCGGCAACGACCCAGGATTGAAATCAGTGGCGATGGCTACCGGCGCTCCTCCTTCAATCATGGTTCTCGCGCGGGCGAAAGATTCTCCGAGGTAAAAGGAGGTGCCCGGCAATAGCACGGCAATAGTTCCGGCCCTGGCCATGGCCTTTAGCTCATAGTCGGTGGCGTAAATCAAATACTCCGCCGAAATCGTCCACTCCAATGGCAGCTAGGAAATCCCGGAACAGATTTTCTGGAGTTTTCATATATTATAATGCCTTTAAACTTATCTAAAAAGGAGGCTTTAGCGTGCAAGCCCGGCAAGTTTTCGGTTCCAGAATACTTCGGCGTGGCATGTGCGGGATGGATGTGGCTGAACTGCAGATGAAACTGCAATCCCTCGGATACTACCCGGGTCCCATAGACGGCATCTTCGGCCCACTGACCGAAAATGCGGTAAGGCAACTCCAGCGAGATAACAATATAAAAGTAGACGGGATCGTTGGTCCTCAGACTTACGGAATTCTAGAACAACTCCTGCCATAAATTGTTTTAGGGGTGGAAAATCCACCCCTATTGCCGTAATTCTATACACTTTCCAGAGCAGCCATTATTTTATCCATCATGCTGGCCTTCTCTGTGTCGTTTGACCTCTGCCACACTACCTCGAAGAGTATACCCATTCCAGGAAGAGCCTGTTCCTCCCTGGTTTGTATGGCATCATCGATGTACTCTTCTACTTCCTCCCGCTTGCTTCCCGCCAGGTTTTTCAGCACCAGTTCCCTAATGTCGAGCGAGGCCACCGTCCCTTTCCTCCTTCAAATTGTTTTCTTCAATTTAGTAGTTACCCTAATTGCATAATTTTCATTCAGCCGATTCTGCCTTTAAATCAGTATCAAATTTCTTCTGCATTGCATGCAAAGCCAGGGAAAGGGCGATTACGCCGTAAGCCACGAAAGACCTGAAAAATTCACCTATCTGCGGGTCGCCGAAGAGGTTTTTCCCCGCGTTGGGTGAGACTATGAAGAGGGTATGGAACAAAATGGTGCCTATTATGGCGTTGGTTATAGTCGCCTTTGTAACCGAAGCTCCTCCAACCAGAATCGCCGCCACCGCGAACATTCCCACCTGCTCGTGGCTGCTGTAGGTCTGCAGAGTGCCTATGTTCTGCAGGAAGATTATCTGTCCCCAGGCCGCCAGCAAGGTGGAAATGGTAATGGCAGCAAGTCTCGTCCTGTCCACGTCGATGCCGGCCACTTTCGCCACGTGCATATCCTGGCCTACCGCCTTAAAATCCTGTCCGATCTTAGTCTTCAGGATGAACTCGGTAAAAAGGCACAAAAATCCTACCAAAATGAAAGGAGCGACGGGAATAATTACCCCCATTATATTAATTTTCAACAGATTATCCAGCGAATATTGAATTAGCGAAAGATCTATGGCGTTCTTCAAGCCTATTCCGCCCGGCAGCACGATCTCAGGGTCTTTTATGGGAATGATGGTGCCGACAAATAGCAGGAACACCAGTTGGTAAAGACCCATGGCAAAGTAGCCCAGGATTAAACTAGTAATCATTTCCTTGCCCTTGGTTTTGTTCAACAGTATACCGGTGGCATACCCGAAAATGAGAGCAAATGGAACAGAAATCAGCATGGCGAGAAGAAGACCAGCGGGACCCCCGATATTCAATACTTTTACTGCTATAAGACCTATCTGACCGGCCATGGCCCCAATGACGAGAGCGAAGTTCAACCCCATTCCCGCCACTACCGGGATTATGAGGGACAAAACCAGGAAGAGGTTCCTGTCCAGTCGGCTGATGATCTCGTTCACTATATAAAGGGGGGGCAGTTTTGAAGCTATAATCCCTC
>QGUT01000231.1 GCA_003242255.1 Bacillota bacterium | reverse complement strand
CTCATCACCGCGACGAGCGTCTGCCCCGGGAAGTTCGTGATTTTGATCACCGGCGAGGTCAGCGCCGTGAATAACGCCATCCAGGCGGGGAAGGAGGAGTTCAGGGACGGGATCATCGATGAACTCCTGATCCCCAATCCGCACGAATCGCTGCTCAAGGCCCTTTCCGGCACGGCGGAAGTGAATCTGGAAAGGCAGTCCCTGGGGCTCATCGAGACCTTCAGCGTGGCTTCGGCCATAAAAGCGGCCGATGCGGCCGCCAAGGGCGGGAACGTGACGGTTTCGGAAGTAAGACTTGCGAGGGGCATGGGAGGGAAATCCATCGTCCTCATTTTGGGCGAGGTGAGCGCCGTAAAAGCCGCCGTAAAAAGTGGCATCCAGGTGGTGGAAGAGGGCCTTCTGGTATCCCATGCGGTGATAAGCAACGTGAACCAGAAGCTTCTGGAATCGTGGGTATAGCCGCCGAAGGGCTCGGCCGACGGGGTGAAGGTGGTGACCAAGGCCGGAGCTTTTGGCAACGATGAATCCATAGTAAAGGCAGTGAAGTTTTTAAAAAAGAATAGCCGATAAATTAAAAAAGCCGCGCTGGTTTACGCGGCTTTTTTTCTACATTTCGCCCAGGTACGCCTTCCGCACCTGTTCGTTGTGGAGCAGTTTTTCGGCGGTGTCCTCCATGACGATCCGGCCCGTTTCCAGGACGTAAGCCTTGTGGGCGGTGGAAAGGGCCAGGTGGGCGTTCTGCTCCACGAGAAGTATTGTGGTGCCTTCCCGGTTTATCTGGCGGATGATGTCAAAGATTGTGAGGACTACCTTAGGGGCAAGTCCCATGGACGGTTCGTCCAGGAGCAGGAGTCTAGGCCGGGACATGAGGGCGCGGCCTATGGCGAGCATCTGCTGTTCGCCGCCGGACAAGGTCCCGGCGATCTGGTTGAGGCGGTCTTTCAGTATCGGAAAAAGTTCGAACACGCGCTCCATATTGGCCCTGGTCTCTTCCTTGTTTTTGTTGAGGTAGCCGCCGAGCTGCAGGTTTTCCCGCACGGTCATCCGCGGAAAAACCCTTCTCCCCTCCGGGACCAGGACGATGCCCGATGCCACGATGTCGTAGGTGGGAAGATTGGTTATATCTTTGTCGTAGAAGTACACCTTTCCGGAACTGGCGCTGACGAGGCCGCTGATGGTCTTAAGTAGAGTGGTTTTTCCTGCGCCGTTGGCACCTATGACTGTCACTATTTCCCCTTCGTTGACGCTTATGGAGACGCCCTTCAATGCCTGGATCGTCCCGTAGTGCGCTGTCACGTTTTCAAGCTTCAGCAATCATTATACCTCCTTGTCCAGGGCGGCGCCCAAGTAGGCTTTGAGCACGTTTTCGTCGTTTTTCACTTCCTCGGGCGTGCCATCGGCTATTTTTTTGCCGTAGTCCAGGACCACTACCCTCTGACAGATTCCCATGACCAGTTTCATGTCGTGCTCGATGAGCAGGACGGTCTTGCCCATGCGGTTGACCTTAAGTATCAGATCGATCAGGTCGTTGGTCTCCTGGGGGTTCATGCCGGCAGCAGGTTCGTCCAGGAGTATGAGTTCCGGGTCCGTAGCCAGGGCCCTTGCCATTTCCAGCTTCCTCTGTTTGCCGTACGGCAGGTACTTGGCTTTTTCGTGGGCTGCATCGGCAAGTCCCACAAATTCCAGGAGTTCCATGGCCTTCTCCTTTACGCTTTTTTCTTCCTCCCGGACGGCAGGGGGTCTAAAAATGGCTCCGAAGATCCCCGTTCTGGTGCGGCAGTGCTGGCCTATCATCACGTTGTCCAGAACGCTCATATCGCCGAAAAGCCTTATATTCTGAAACGTCCGGGCAATGCCCAGCTTGGTTATCTGATAGGGCTTTAAATTGTTAATTTCTTTATTTTTAAAGTAAATGCTTCCCTGGGACGGCGAGTAGACCCCAGTGAGCAGGTTGAAGAGAGTGGTCTTTCCGGCGCCGTTAGGCCCAATGAGGCCGAGGATTTCTCCCTGGTTTATGTGGATGTTTACGGAATCCAGTGCAGTAAGTCCTCCGAATATCATCGTGAGGTCTTTTCCTTCCAGGAGAGTCATGCCGCCTGCTCCCTCCCTTTCGTCACTCGTTTTTCACCCACTAACCCCTGCGGCCTTAAAATCATCATGGCCACCAGGAGCATGCCGTAAAAGACCATTCGGTACTGGGATATGACGGGAGAAACGGACCTTAAGAATTCGGGCAGCACGGTGATTATCGCCGCACCCAGCATAGCGCCGTAGGTGTTCCCCAAGCCGCCGAGCACTATCATGCTCAGGATCTCG
>QGUT01000230.1 GCA_003242255.1 Bacillota bacterium | reverse complement strand
AGTAGGCCGAGAAGAAGATGCAACGAAGATAATAAATAACATTTCCAGCATTGATCGAGGGTGGGTAGATTGCAAATATGCAGTATTGGGAGATGAGGTAGAGACGCTTCAAGGGGCTATAGATTTAGCTGATACCATCTTTTTAACTGCTGAGGCTGCAGAAAATTTAAAAAATGAGATAATTGATGCCTTGCTAAAAGGCAAAAAAATTGTTATAATCCCAGACCTATATGAAATTTTGATGCCCAAAGTAAGACTTGTCACTTTCGATGACTTATTAGTATTTGAACTTCCATATTGGAATGTGAGCAAAGGCCAGCAGGCAATTAAAAGGGCACTGGATTTTATCAGCGCACTGGTGGGCTTGATATTATCCCTTCCACTAATTGCCGTTATATCAATCCTTATCAAACTGACCTCCGAAGGTCCGGTCTTTTTCGTCCAGGAAAGAGTGGGCCAGTACGGAAAAAAATTTAGACTTTATAAGTTCCGGACCATGAAAAACAATGCTGAAGAGCATACCGGTCCTGTCATCGCCGGCAGAGACGACCCGCGGCTGACCCCTCTAGGTAAGTTACTGAGAGCCCTTAGGATTGATGAAATCCCCCAGCTGATAAACGTCCTCAAAGGCGACATGAGCCTCATTGGGCCGAGGCCGGAAAGGCCGGTCTTTGTCGAGAAATACTGCCAAATCAACCCTTACTACAACTACCGTCACCTAGTGAAGCCCGGGATAACGGGCTTGGCCCAGGTTATGGGGAGTTACGATACTTCCTTCGAGGATAAACTTAGGTATGACCTGTATTATATCAGCAATTATTCCCTTTTGCTGGATTTAAAGATATTCTTCCTAACCATAAAAACCGTTTTGCTGGCGGAGGGCATTGTAAAGAAAAAGAATATCGATGTCGATGAACAGTGGCAGAATATGATAGTCCTCTGCAGCGAGGAGCTGTCTTCAAGTAAGGAAAGTAAATAAAAAGCGTAATAAACCATAAAAACTTAAAAAATTTCCGGCTATTCTTACGGGAATTTTTTTCATCTTTATCGTTAAATCTCTCATATGGTTAAAAATATAACTTTTGGCAGGAAAAACTAATTTGATGTCGAATATATAAACACAAAAATATGTCATTATAAGACACATATATTTTTTTGGGGGGCGCGATAGAACAGAGCATAAAAAGGAGGCAGAGTAAGTGATAGACCTACACGCCCATATATTGCCTGGAATTGATGACGGCTCTCCGGACCTGGATACATCCCTGAAAATGGCCGAAATAGCGGCCTCCGAAGGCATAAAGAAGATGGTGGCAACCCCCCATTTTATCCCTAAGGAAAAGGAACAGGAAAGGGAAAAAGTCCTGGAAAAGGTAAGGGAATTAAATTGCGTCTTGAAGGAAAAAGGCATCGACCTAGAGGTATACCCGGGAGAAGAGGTGTTCCTCTCGCCCGAAATCCCTGAACTTTTAGACGAAGGGAAAATAATCACCCTTTTTGACGGTGGCAAATACCTTCTGGTGGAGCTTCCCATGATGAGCATACCGCCGTATGCGTTAAATATAATCCATTCGATTCACCTCAGGGGAGTGACTGTGATTTTGGCACATCCCGAGCGGAACCGGGAAATAGCAGCGGATGTAAAACGTCTCCGCGATTTCATAAGATTGGGCGTCCTGGTGCAGGTAAATTCGCTGAGCCTTCTCGGCGTATTTGGGAGCACCTGCAAAAAGGTTGCGGAGAAGATAGTACGGGAGGGAATGGCCCACATCATCGCCACCGACTGCCATACTGCCCGCTCCCGGTCCCCTCGTATGAAAAAGGCCCTGTCGATGCTCGATGGTAGGACAGGCCATATTTTGACGGTAGAAAACCCCGCGTTGATAATGGAGGGGAAGAAGATAGAGGTGCCAAAAGAAGGGTATAAGGCAAGGCCAATTGGATTAGTGAGGAAACTGGCGATGTTCTTTAGAGTTTAAAAGACAGAGAAAGGGGGTCTAATATGAATTTAAAAAAATGGATTGGCATTTTCACGGCTGTAGTGTTGCTATCTTACACTGCTATACCGGATGTCGCTTTTGCTATAAGATTGGATGAAGGATTGGTAAATACTGCTTTGAAAGAGTTAAATGAACTGAATCCCGCCTTAAAAAAGGATGCTATTGATTTATTAAAGGTGTTTTTTCAGGATGAGGAAGGCCTTGAGGATTTAAAAGATATTTTGCCTGATCTAATAGAAACTTATGGGGAAAAAACAGGTAAAGATTATGAATCGCTTCTATCAAATTATGGCCTGACTTTAGGGAAAATAAAGAATGATATTGACG
>QGUT01000229.1 GCA_003242255.1 Bacillota bacterium | reverse complement strand
GCACAGGGTAATGCCGACGAAAGAAAAGAAACTGCAGGACTATCGGGCTTACACATTTTCTGGAAGATTCTCCAGAAAGCCGCCTGAAAAAGTCTTTTCCAAAAGATATCCGCTTTTAGCAGCTTATCCGAACTATCATTTAAATTAAAAAACTTTATATCTGAACCGACAAAAGAATTCGAATATAATTCTTCCGGATTGAGCAGAGCACCGTGTGATTGGGCAAAAGCACTCATTATCTGCATTTGGCTGAAACTAAGTTTATCTTCATATCCCGCTATAAAAGGTGCGTTCTGCTTGTCCCAAATTTCGCCATTTTTATGTTGAAAAATGCCGTCTTCCTTTTGCAGTGCGAACTCTTCGCAAATCTGCATTGCCGTAAAACGCACCTGGGGTTCATCGCTGCCGAATCCCGAAAAAAGAATGGTATGCGACCGCATCCTGTCGCGAAAAAGATCTCTAGCCCAACTGCGATGTCGCCAATCTTGTAAATCTCTTTCGGTCAAAAGAATAGTGTTGCATTTGCAGTTTTCACTTCCATGTTCTTCTTTTTTAGGTAATTTGCCAGCACATCCATTAATTTTGTAAATTTTAAGGCAGCGCATGACCGGATTTCTTGTAAATTTTTTTCCCCCTTTGTCGCGGTACTCAGAAAGTGTACTTATCACCAAAGCAGGTGTGTTTTCTGCAAAAGGGTTTTCTAATCCATATGTATTGCAATATGCTTTTTCCATGCAGGTATCGTAATTGGTTGTAATTATTTCATCTATAAGTCCTTCTCGTGCCAGATATGCAATATAATAATGAGCATCGGTGGGTTCTAGATTTGTAAATTCATGGATTTTTAGAATATCGTATATGAGTTTACATCTATTGTTTCCATTGTTTTGATGATTTTCCGAACACGACCATTCCCATAATTCGCAAAGCTTGTCAAAAGAAAGTCGCATATCATTAGTATTATTTTGCTTATCATTGGTATTATCTCGATTATCACAAAGTTCCTTTTTTACTATACACAGACTGCAACCCTCATTTTTACATTTCGCATTTAGAGCCTTCTGAACGTTTCTTTGCATCTCGTTTATATTCGCCAAATCTTTTTCTCTAGGATGGTTAGCTTTATTGGAGACTCCTGCACCAATAAAAGGTATAACCATTCCATCAAACAGCCTATTCAGCAAACGATCAAATATTAATTTAGGCTCTCTTTTTCCATTCATTTTAACAATTCAGGGACTACCAATCCCCACTGCCCCCTTTATGGTTATAAGGTGCCTTTCCAATTTTTATAATATTTAAATAAACTGGCTTTTTCAACATTAACTAAAGGTTTTTGAGTTAATAGTAAATTATAATTTAAGAAATTATTGCTTTTGCTACGATATTTTGCTTCAATTTACATCCATGAGGATCTATGATGACAGCAGATCAGCCTCGCGTCTAAAAATGCTGTACTTCCCTTTCTATGTTCTCCACTGAAAACCGCCCGTCGTCGTTCATGAAATTCAGGATGTGGTCCAGCTGGCTTTCCACGTGTTCCGCGCTATTTGACACGCAGGATATGCCTATTACGGCCCACTGGAGGTCGTTTAATTTTCCCACCTCCGCCACCGAGGCGTTGAACCTGTTTTTCACCCTCTCTATGACGCTTTTTACGACCTGCCGCTTCTCTTTTAAAGTGAAGGCGTCTCCGAGAAAGATCTCCACCGTCATAATCCCCACAACCATCTGAATCACTCCTGTTTATCCACATAATACACACCATTTTTCCACAGTTTTTCCACAGCATGTGGAAAACTTGTTGCTTTCTATGAATTTTTTTGCTATAATCTTTTATTGCAAGCCATGTGAAATTTATAATTTTTCCAGGGCAAATAAAGGGGAGTAGTTCGGGCCTCCTGGCCTTCGAAAGCTCAACATGCTGGCGCCAAGCAGCGCCTGGGCTTTCGCCGACTGCGGGAACGAGACCTTTATTCCGCCACCGTGCGGAATAAGGGTCTTAATTTTTTGGTATATATAAACTATGAAACAGGAGGTACTAAAAGAATGGACTTAAAACTCTTTCTCATGGCCTTTTGGATGCTTTTTTTAGCAGAACTCGGCGACAAAACCCAGCTTACGGTCTTCTCCCTCGCCGCCCAGTACAACAAGCCCATTCCCATTTTCCTGGGAGCGTCTCTTGCACTGGTCACGGTGACCTTTCTCGGCGCTCTGTTCGGCAATGTCGTCACGAGGTACATACCTACGACGTACATAAAAGTCGCAGCCGGCCTTCTTTTCGTGGTTCTGGGAGCCCTTCTCTTGCTGGAGGGAATACCCCAGTTGTTCGAGAAT
>QGUT01000228.1 GCA_003242255.1 Bacillota bacterium | reverse complement strand
CTTGCGAATTTAATTGCAAGAGGCACAAAGAATATATCAGCATGTTCTAAAAGATATGGACCGCGAAGCGGCCCAAAAATTAAATAAACTACTAGAGAAATAATTTTTTTGTTGTGATGGTGGTCAAAATGGTGGTCAAAATCCGATATAAAAAAATACAGGGTTTCCCAACCCTGTAACCCTTGTCATTATTGGTGCCGAAGGTGGGAGTCGAACCCACACGGCCTCATCGGCCACCGGATTTTGAGTCCGGCGCGTCTGCCAATTCCACCACTTCGGCACAATCACGATATTATATTAACATATCTTTGCCTATAATTCAAGAGCCTTTAAACCCAAAAAAAGGCGGTGAATAATCACCGCACTCTCCGGAGTATCTCGAGCACTTCGAGGAAATAGTTGTTCTCCCGGATCATGTGATCCACAATCCTGGGCCATATATTCATCTGCTTACCAGGAATGGTGCAGCAGGTAAGATCATTTAGCAACTTCTGCAAAAAATGCTCCCACTGCTTCATCATGTTTATACTGACGGGTATGAAGGGTTCCGGCGATCTGGAAGCATAAAAAGCCCTCTTCACCTCATCGTAAAGGCCCTTAATCTGCCTTTCCCACTGGAGGGTTTCCCTCATATACTCTTCCTGGCCCGGCCTGAAGTACATAGCCAGTACCCCGGCGTGATCGTAATTTATCTCCAGCCAGAAAAAGAGTTCATCATAGGCAATTTCCCTGAATTCTCTCCTCAACTGAGGTATGAGAACCTGCGGCACTGTAGTAGCCAGTCCTTGCCCGGGGATGTTGAGCTCCTGCCTGGTGAGCCTCGGCCCACCCCTCAAACGGGCCAGTATTCCGAGGAAAAACATTGCTTCGCGCCTTATGTGGAAAATGAATTCTGCAGGTAAAATCGAAAGAATTTTGCAGGCCTGTATTCCAGCTCCCACCCTGCTTTTAAAGCCGACGAAATCGAGCACCAGGTTCTGGAGAATGAGGAGCTTTTCGTCGCCTTCGCGTCCCCTTTCCGATCCGCTGGTAAAATATTTAAAACGCTTATAAAATTCGTGGGCCTCATCAAAGAAGCGGTCTTCGGTGGGGTCGAAGCCATTTCTCATAAACCGGGCGTGATCTTTCATTATTTCCACCCAGAAATTGATTTCTCTCTGGATATCCACGACAATACCCCCGATCTTCGTTTTTTCAATAGTATTCTATGCCCGACCTTAAACTTCGGTTCTTCAAAGAATTTCCCCGCAATGTGACATTCATCACAGAATTTCACCGCTCATTCACGGTATTATTTTATTGAATGAAAAAACGAGGAGGGGTTTAAATGTTCTGCCATCAGTGCGAGCAGACTCCGAAAGGCGGCTGCACCAGAATCGGGGTCTGCGGTAAAAACGAAGATATTGCTAGCCTTCAGGACATAATCATATTGGGTTTAAAGGGTATATCCGCTTACGCCGTCCACGCGCGGGAGCTGGGTTTCACCGACCCGGAAGTGGACGCTACTATCGAGGAAGCCCTTTACATGACACTGACCAACGTCAATTTCAACCTGCAGGAACACATAAACATGGCCATGAAAGTGGGAAGGGCTACAGTAAAGGTCATGGAACTTTTAGATAAGGCTCATACGTCCGAGTTCGGAATCCCGGAACCGGTGGAGGTCACCCAGGACAAAATTGAAGGGCACTGCATTCTTGTGACCGGCCACAATCTCCATGCCCTGAAGCTCCTGCTCGAGCAATCGGAAGGAAAGGGCGTAAACATCTACACCCACTCCGAAATGCTGCCGGCCCACGGTTATCCTGAACTTAAAAAATACAAGCACTTGAAAGGAAATGTGGGCAAATCCTGGACCGATCAGAGGAAGCTCTTCGAGGAATTCCCCGGCGCCATAGTGGGGACCACCAACTGCATAATGCCGATCAAGGGCACTTACTCCGATCGCTTTTTCAGCTACGGCGTTGCAGGCCTGGAGGGGGTTCAGAAAATCGAAAACGACGATTTTACTCCGGTCATAGAAAAGGCCCTGTCGCTTCCGCCGGCCAACGTGGAATCACACAAAAAGGTATTGACCGGTTTCCATCACGAAACGGTGCTCAAAATCGCCCCGGAAATAATTGAGGCCGTTAAAGCTGGAAAGATAAGGAGGTTCTTCGTCATAGCAGGCTGCGACACCCCCGGAAGCGGCAACGAATACTACCGGAAGCTCGCTCTTTCCCTTCCGAAGGACTGCGTCATCATCACCACTTCCTGCGGCAAATTCCGCTTCAACGACGTGGACTACGGCACGGTGCCCGGTACCAACATCCCCCGCTATATAGATTTCGGGCAGTGCAA
>QGUT01000227.1 GCA_003242255.1 Bacillota bacterium | reverse complement strand
ATTTAAAAAGAGAATTTTTAAGCAAAAAGTAGAAGAATTCATCTTCTCACCTTATGGCGTAAGCCTATAAGGTCTCTTTAGAGCATTGGGGTAAATAGGGCAGGTGGATTCTTCCTGCCCTTATTTAGTTCTTTGGAGGTGAACAGTATTACAAAAGAAAAAGAACTAGAGGTCAATTACGAAATTAAGGCGCGAGAGGTCAGAGTGATTGACGTTGACGGAAAGCAATTGGGTATAATGCCGCTGAGAGAAGCTCTAAAGCTTGCGCAGGAAAGGCAGCTGGATTTAGTAAAAGTTGCCCCCCAGGCAAAACCGCCGGTGTGCAAGATCATGGATTACGGCAAATACAAATACGAGCAGAGCAAGCGGGAAAAAGAAGCGCGCAAGAACCAAAAAGTCATAAACGTAAAAGAAATAAGGATGAGCCCCAATATAGAAGAGCACGATTTCCAGGTGAGGGTAAAAAATGCTCTGAGATTCTTGGAGGACGGGAACAAAGTAAAAGTGACGGTAAGGTTCAGAGGAAGGGAGATAACCCATACCCAGCTGGGAGAAGATGTGCTTAAGAGGCTGGCTGAAAGTTTGAAAGAAAAAGCGGTTGTGGAAAAAGCCCCGGTGGTAGAGGGGAGAAATATGGTGATGATACTTTCACCAAGACAAAATACGAGCAAGGAGTGAGTAAACGATGCCCAAGATGAAGACCCACAGAGGTGCTGCAAAAAGATTCGATCTTACCAAAAAAAGGAAAATAAAGAGGGCAAAGGCATATAAAAGCCACCTTCTCTCTCACAAATCTAAAAAGAGAAAGAGACGCTTGAGAAAACCGGCTTTTTTGACCAAAGCGGATTACAAGCGAGTTTTACAGCTAATACCATATAAATAAACGGAGGGATAGTTGATGCCGAGAGTTAAGAAAGGTGTTACAGCTAGAAGAAGGCACAAAAAGATTTTAAAATTGGCAAAGGGCTATTACGGCGCGAAGAGCAAGCGCTTTAGAATGGCAAATCAGGCGGTTTTAAAGTCCCTGATGTATTCGTACATCGGACGGAAATTGAGAAAGCGCGATTTCAGGAGACTGTGGATTACCAGAATTAACGCAGCGGCCAGAGCTAATGGAATTTCGTACAGCAAATTCATAAACGGACTTAAGAAGGCGGGCATAAAGATTAATCGCAAGATGCTGGCCGAAATGGCTGTGCACGATAAGGAAGGGTTTAACCAGTTGGTAGAAATCGCCAAAGCCAATGTAAAATGAATTTAAATTGTTCAATTGTCCTATCGCTACTGGGAGGCGGTAAGAAATAAAAGCTGTAGTTTTTGCTCATCATATAAGGTTGAGACCGGCTCAGGTTTTGGTATTAGGCTTTGTGGCAACGATCTTAATCGGAACAGTGCTCCTTTCTCTGCCTATAGCGTCCAGGACGGGAGAGAGCGTGGGGTTTTTAAACGCGCTCTTTACTGCTACTTCTGCCACGTGCGTGTGTGGGCTGGTGGTAGTTGACACCTATACCCAATATTCAATTTTCGGTCAAATTGTGATCATGCTTTTGATTCAGATCGGTGGCCTCGGCTTTATGACGATGGCCACGTTAATATTTTTGATATTGGGTAAGAGGATAACCCTGCGAGAGCGACTGGTGATGCAGGAGGCCTTAAACCAACTAAACATAGCAGGTGTGGTAAAGCTTGCTAAATACATTCTTCTTACGACTTTGCTGTTCGAGGGCATAGGAGCCTTGCTGCTCTCGTTGCGGTTTGTACAAATTTACGGTTTTTCTAAAGGAGTCTTTGCCGGAGTTTTTCACGCCATCTCAGCGTTCAACAACGCCGGATTTGACCTCACGGGGGATTTTAAGAGCCTGACTCCTTTTGTGGAGGATCCCTTGATAAATATAGTAATAATGGTGCTGATAATTTTTGGCGGTCTGGGATTTTCGGTGATATACGAAGTATTCCACGTGAGGAAGTTTCAAAGGCTCAGCCTACACTCGAAAATAGTGCTGACGATGACGGCGATTCTGCTGATTTGCGGCTTTATTGGGATATACGCCATGGAATATAACAACCCCAAGACTTTAGGCCATCTTTCACCTGAGGGGAAGATTTTGGCCGCAGCTTTTCAATCGGTGACTTCCCGGGCATGTGGATTTAACACCATCAACCAGGCGGATATGACAATGGCGGCCAAGTACTTCACGATTTTATTGATGTTTATAGGGGCCTCGCCGGGTTCTACCGGCGGTGGGGTAAAAACATAGCCTTTACTTTTACAAATTCAGGCGGTATTTACATTTATAACTTTAAAGGAAAATGTAGAAATATTCGGCAGGCGCATTTCATGGGACAACGTGT
>QGUT01000226.1 GCA_003242255.1 Bacillota bacterium | reverse complement strand
TAAAAAAGCGGCTTATAAGCCGCCTTTAACACCATGTAAAATGAGACAATTGTACTGATTTTCCTTATTCATCATCAGCATCCGATCCCAGTTCATGTTTTATTTCCGACTGCAACTGAAACTTGCAATATCGATTATGCTGCGTTTCCATTCCCAACGAGAACCATTTGCTGCGGTATATATTTGACTACTAATAAGCATGGGCTTGCACGGAAATTTATTCCCACCTGATTACTGCAATCCTTTCCGTTCAGGAGCAGGAGCCTCACTTTTGATCTGTACCGTATACTGCGTTTTATCACCCTCCTGTGCGGTTGTAAATAAGTTTATTCTTAAATAACTACCATCTTCGCCCTTCCACATCACACTCTTCCCCTGAGCATCTACATTCTTTGCGTCATCAAGTACGCTTAAATCATTTCCAAACGGTTCCGGAAGCGATTTTTCCAAACGGGTTTTAAGTTCCTTACAAAATTTGGTAAATTGATCCTGGTTAGCAGTTGAAAATAGATATTCACCGGATACAAATTTGTCGTCGTCAAATACAAATAACACCGTTTGCTCCAGCTAGGAACTGTTAAAAGGAAAAGTTCCCTCTATCTTCAGCAAGTCATCTCTTACCGAATGATTGTCATTCAATTGCTTCTGTTTCATTACTTCTTCTTTGGATATCAGCCACGGTAAATCTTCAAAAACATATTTCCTCCCTTGGATTCGTAAGCGGATTGTCCGGGATGTCCTGATGTCGAGAAAAAAGCGGGCAAACGGCCCCTATCGCCGGGTGTCTAGGCAACAACAATTCAATTCTCTCTTCAATTACATAAGGGAAGAACTCCTCTCTACATCGGGAAAACCTTCGGCAGGCCAAGGCGGGCGTGAACCTACTGGTCTCAAGGGCCTCCTCGTCCATGTTAACGTGGCCATTCCACAGTTCTACACCCGAGTGGCACTGCGGAAGCTGCGTGAAGAGATTGAACAATTGATTTGAATCCAAAACACTCGTCAAGCGTCGGGTTGGTGAGTCACCATTCCAAAAACAACAACATAGCAGTCATCCCGATGTCATCCATGTATAGACTGATCTCTTTCTAGCATTGATACAATTTCTTGAGTCATCTCGCGGAGTATCTCCAAGAATTCACCTGTTTCCCCCTCTTGGGGTTTGATTTCCGGCTCCGGTATGGCTTCAAACCATCTATGAAAGAGTTTCTCCATGAACTCCTTGGCAAAATGCTCAGTCACAATTCGATCATTGCAATCCGAAACTGACAGAAGCTTTTTCCCATCCCTAAAGAGTACAAAATTCCAAAGTCGTATGTCCTCGCTATCTATGATTCGCAAAAACAATGTTCTTGTTTCGGAGGTCATCTCGCCTTTTACAGTAACGGCTCTTTTCATCCCGCTCCACGGTTCTACTGAAATCTTCGGCAGTTGGAGGAATTCATCTTTCCCCTCACTTAGGGCAGGGTCGTCGGGAAAGCGAGCTTCAAAATGAGAAGCCGTGAGCACACCATACTTAAGAACAGACTTCCATATGCCGTCGATGTTCTTATTACCGTTGGTGCTTTTATTCCTGTCTCCAATGTAAAAATACTCTCGATCTTCAAACATCGTCATCACTCCCCATTGAATACGCTTAACAAAACACTTTTGCTTAATACCCTTAGTTACTATAACTTAATGAATAATTATTTTTTCTTAGCTCGCTTTCAAGCTTTGTGCCTATGAAAGCAGGGATGTTCACATTAATACCATCCGTTGTGAGTGCCATATACTTATCCTCATTTAAATAGCTTGGACCGGTTATCCTGAATTCGTTCACTACCTCCCCATTTTCTTTGATTTGGATATAAACACCAAAAGGACAATTAAATCCACCTTCAAGATAATTCTCCTCATTTTTTATTGCTTTATAAAATTCCTCTGCTAGTGCATTATCGTATATCAGCACTTCTCCACAAGTTGTAACTACTCTTATATACTTTCCATTTGGCTTTTTGGTTTCAGTATTTGACAAAGCCTTTAAATACATATAAAGCTCATGATTTTGCACAATATGTTCTTCTCCTCGAAATATGACGCGAAAAATTCCTTTTTCATTTCCTGCTATAAGCTCAAGTTCTTCCCCGTTTTAAAATAAAACTTCAATTTTGTAATCAGCATCAAAATGCTTCCCAGATAAAACATCTTTTTCATGTTTTGTGAGATAAGTTTTATTATTATTTAAATATTTATCATCTATAAGTAATGACTGATTATAAAGGTTAACAAACCTCTCAATTATATCCTTTGTCAATAGCGGATTTAAATTGACCCATTTTTAACAGATAAAATTTGACCCACCCTGGCTTTTTTT
>QGUT01000225.1 GCA_003242255.1 Bacillota bacterium | reverse complement strand
ATATCGAGGAGTACATAAAAATCGTAGAAGATGCCAAAAGGCTGGGGTTTCCCGTAAAGCTCGGCGTCGAAGTGGACTACATACCGGAATGGGAAGATGAGATAAGGTATTTTGTGTCCTTTTATCCTTTCGACTACGTGATCGGTTCGGTGCACTGGCTCGGAGACTTCGGCTTCGACAACCCGGATTTTTTGGGAGAATGGGAATCGAGGGATATTTATAAGACCCATGTCGAGTATTTTGAGGTGCTGACGGAAGCCGTATTATCGGGGATTTTTGATCTAATCGCCCACCTGGATGTGATAAAAGTCTTCGGCCATAAGGCCGATGGTGATCTTTCTCAAGTGTATGAAAGATTGGCAAAAGCCATGAAAAAGGCAAAGGTCTGCGCCGAAGTAAGCACGGCCGGGTTCAGGAAGCCGGTGGGGGAGATTTATCCGTCGCCGGAGATCATGGCTTACCTTAAAAAATACGAAATTCCTGTAATCGTTAATTCCGATGCCCACCGGCCGGAAGACGTGGGGAGGGATTTCGACAAAGCCCTGGAATACGTAAGGTCCCATGGTTACGAGTTTCTTTGCTATTTTGATAAAAGAAAAAGATTTTCTTATAAAATATAAAAGAGGCGGTCGAGATGTTTCACATTGTATTGGTTGAACCGGAGATACCCCAGAATACCGGAAATATCGCCCGGACCTGTGCGGCCACTGGAGCGGTGCTCCACCTGGTGGGCCCCTTAGGATTTTCGCTGGAGGATAGGTACTTAAAAAGGGCGGGGCTCGACTACTGGCATCTGGTGGATGTGAGGTATTACGAAAATTATGGGGAGTTTGTAGAAAAAAATCCCAATATTTCTGCTTACTTTCTCACGACCAAGGCGAAAAAATGCTATGCCGATGTGAAATACCGGCCGGGCGATTATCTGATTTTCGGAAAGGAAACGGCTGGACTTCCAATGGAGCTTTTAAAAGCCAACTGGGAAAGGTGCGTCCGGATTCCTATGTCGTGCGAAGCGAGGTCTTTGAACCTCTCAAATTCCGTCGCCATAGTGCTCTATGAAGCATTGAGGCAGAACGATTTTAAGGGACTAAAAATCGAAGGTCCATCGCCGAGGTGAAGTTATGCTTGAGATAGGACAAAAGATTGAAATAGAGATCACGGGAATGGCCCATGAAGGTCAGGGCGTGGGAAGGATAAACGGCCTTGCGGTCTTTGTGGAAGGAGCTCTAAAAGGCGAAAAGGTCCTGGCCAGGATTGAAAAGGTGTCGAAGAACTACGCTATCGCTCGGGTGGAACGAATCATTTTGACCTCGCCCGAGCGAGTCGAACCCCCGTGCCCCTATGCGGAAAACTGCGGTGGCTGCTCGCTGCAGCATCTTTCGTACAAGGGACAACTGGATTTTAAGACGCAAAAAGTCAGGGACAATTTGGAGAGGATAGGGCGCATAAGTACGAAAGTGCTCGAGACCATCGGAATGGCCGTCCCGGAAAAATACAGGAACAAGGCCCAGTACCCGGTGGGGATAAAAGATGGCCGGGCTGTGCTAGGATTTTACAAAAAAAGAAGCCACGAGATTGTGCCGATAAAAGCTTGCCTCATTCAGCAGGATTTGAGCTGGAAAGTGGCGGAATGCGTTGCGGGGTGGGTGGAAAGGTACAAAATCCCGGTTTACGATGAGGTCAGGCACCAAGGCCTTTTGAGGCACGTGGTGACCAGGATCGGCTCAAAGACCGGCGAGGTCATGGTGATACTGGTAATTAATGGAGACGACCTTCCCCACCTAAAAGAACTCATAGGAACCATGGAGAAAGAAATCGAAGGCCTTGCCAGCGTCTATTTGAATGTAAACAAGAAAAAGACCAACGTGATTTTAGGCGAAGAAAATGTACTGGTGTACGGTAAACCTCAAATAATTGATTTCATCGGCGATATAAAATTTACCCTTTCCCCCAATTCTTTTTTCCAGGTAAACCCCATACAGGTGGAGGTGCTCTACGGTAAAGCTCTGGAATTCGCAGGCCTCAGCGGCGAGGAGACGGTGATCGACGCATACTGCGGCATAGGCACCATAACCCTTTTCTTAGCCCAGGAGGCCAGAAAGGTCTACGGCATCGAAGTGGTGCCCGATGCGGTAAAGGACGCCCGGAAGAATGCAAAACTCAACGGCATCGAAAATGTGGAGTTCATCGAAGGGGCAGCGGAAGAAGTAATGCCCCAGCTTCTTAAGAAAGGGGTCAGGGCCGATGTCATAGTTATGGACCCGCCCAGGCGCGGCTGCGATGAGAGGCTGCTCGAGGCCGCCGTGGCTATGAACCCTTCCCGCATAGTCTACGTCTCGTGTAATCCGGCCACTCT
>QGUT01000058.1 GCA_003242255.1 Bacillota bacterium | reverse complement strand
TTTCAAAGCATGTTAGGGGTGCAGTTTCAAAAACAGCAGGAGATAGAAAGGCAAAAAATAAATTCCTCCCCCAAATCGGAAAGAATCCAGGTGACTTCAGAAAAAGAAAGGAGAAAGGAAGAAAAAAATAAAAAAAAGGAGAAAGCTCCCAAAAAAAACACCAATCACATAGACATCAAAATTTGATGTCGTTTTATTTTTCTTTTCTAGTTATCATTCCACCGCCCAGTACCAGGTCGCCGTTATAAAAGACTACCGACTGTCCGGGCGTCACCGATTTTTGCGGTTCGTCGAAAATTACTTTTACATTGTCAGAATCTAAAGGACTAATTTCGGCCGGCTTTTCTTCAAAATTGTACCTTATTTTTGCCCATGCTCTGATATTTTTCTCGAGAGAATCAAAAGCTATCCAATTAATTTTTTCCGCGTAAAATTCTTTGGTAAAAAGATCCTTTTCTTCTCCCACTATTACCGCGTTTTTTTTCGGATCAATGTCCACTACGTAGAGCGGTTTTCCAGCCGAAATTCCCAGTCCCCGCCTCTGACCTATGGTGTAAAAGGCAATTCCTTCGTGCTGTCCCAGAACTTCTCCACTGGTGTCCAAAATCGGACCGGGTTTTATCCGGTCAGATGCCCTCTCTTTGAGGAAATCTTTGTAAGTCGTATTGACGAAGCAGATCTCCTGGCTGTCGGGCTTTTCTGCGACAGGAAGTCCTGCTTTGCGAGCTATTTCTCTAACCTCAGTCTTGGTAAATTCTCCCAGAGGAAGGAGAAGGTGCTCGAGTTGATCCTGAGTCAAATTGTAGAGGGCGTAAGATTGATCCTTGTGCTTGTCCTTTCCCTTCTTCAAAAGGTACCTGCCTGATTCGCTGCTGTATTCTACTCTCGCGTAATGGCCTGTGGCAAGATAGAAAGCATCGATTTCCATCGCTTTCTGCAAGAGGGCTTCGAATTTAACGTATTTATTGCAAGCTATGCAGGGGTTCGGAGTCCTTCCCGCCATGTATTCGTCCACAAAGTACTCGATTACCTTCTCGTTAAATAATTCCTTGAAATTCAGCACGTAGTAGGGGATTTTTAGCTTTTCGGCCACTCGGCGCGCATCGTATACGGCGCCTATGGAGCAGCAGCCACCTTCCCGATACACATATTCCTCCGAAGGGTCCTGCCAAATCTGCATGGTGATGCCTATGACTTCGTAACCTTGCTCCTTTAATAAATAAGCGCAGGTGGAGCTGTCCACTCCACCGCTCATGGCAACGACTACTCTTTTTTTATTTAGAGGCATCTCCGCTCGCCTTTTTCTTCTTATAATCTTCTATGGCAGCGTGAAGAGCATCGGCGGCCAGGTTAGAACAGTGCATCTTCACCGGAGGCAGTCCCCCTAGGGCTTCGGCCACTGCCTTATTGGTAACTTTTAATGCCTCATCTAGAGTTTTTCCCTTTACCATTTCGGTGACCATGCTGCTTGTAGCTATAGCGGCTCCGCAGCCGAAAGTTTTAAATTTGATGTCTTCGATTACGTTGTCTTTTACCTTTATGAATATTTTCATTATATCTCCGCAAACCGGATTTCCGACTTCACCGATGCCGTCCGCATCCGGAATTTCACCCACATTTCTCGGGTTTGTAAAATGATCCATCACTTTTTCGCTATACATTTTCAATTACCTCCTTTGGATGGATAGAGGGGAGACATACTGCGCAGCTTCTCCACTATGCCGGGAAGCACTTCGAGCACGTAATCCACGTCTTCTTCCGTGTTGTCCCTTCCCAGAGTGAGTCTCAAAGAACCATGGGCTATTTCATGGGGAATTCCTATCGCCAGGAGCACGTGCGATGGCTCGAGAGAACCCGAAGTGCACGCCGACCCACTGGATGCGCAGATGCCCTTCATGTCCAGATTGAGGAGCAAGGACTCGCCCTCAATATATTTGAAGCACAGGTTCACGTTGTGGGGCAGCCGCTGGGTCGGATGGCCGTTTAGTATCACGTCAGGTATTCTCTCCATTATGCCTTTGATAAGTTTATCTCTAAGATAAGTCAGTTTTTTATACTGCTCGTCGAGTTCTTTCCCGATCAATTCTGCCGCTTTGCCAAATCCGACGATAGCTGGGACGTTTTCAGTTCCAGCGCGCCTTTTGTTTTCCTGGGCACCACCGGTAATGAAGGGCTTGATTTTGGTGCCCTTTCTGATGTACAGAGCGCCGACGCCTTTAGGGCCGTAAATTTTGTGAGCGGAAATGCTCAAAAGGTCCACTCCCAGTTCATCGACGTTGACCGGAATTTTTCCCACCGTCTGTACGGCATCGGTATGGAAGTATATTTTTCTGTCCAGCTTTTTAAGGGCTTTTCCGATCTCGGCAATGGGTTCTATCGTCCCAATTTCGTTGTTGGCGTGCATTATGGTGATTAAAATTGTTTCATCGGTGATAGCGTTCAGCACGTCTTCGACCTTTACCAAGCCGTATTTGTCTACGGGGAGGTATGTCACCTTGAAACCTTCTTTTTCCAAATCCTCACAAGTATGGAGCACTGCATGGTGCTCAATGGAGGAGGTGATTATGTGCTTTCCTTTTTGCTTATTGGCATGGGCAATGCCCCTTATGGCCCAGTTGTCCGATTCGGTGCCACCAGCGGTGAAAAATATTTCTCTGGGATCAGCGCCGATGAGATTGGCGACTTTCTCGCGGGCTTCCTCTATGGCTGCCTTTGCTTCTCGGCCGTAGGAATATATGGTCGAGGCGTTACCGAATTTTTCGGTAAAATAGGGCAGCATAGCTTCTACGACTTCCTGCCTTACCGGAGTGGTACCGGCATGGTCCATATAAATTCTTTTCATAAGTTCATCTCCTTCTTTGTGATTAAATATTTTATTCGAAACTAAATGTAATACATATAGTTATGAGCAGAAGCTTTGCGTCTTTCTGCTTCGTTGCACATGTCCTGAAGCGTAATCGAATCCACAGCCTGAATTATGCTGTCCCTTATTTTTTCCCATACCAACTTCATTATGCAAGTTTCGGCTTTTTCGCATTCTACCGGGTCCTGTTCCAGGACACAATCCACGAGCCCGATTGGTCCTTCGAGGGCTCTTAAAACATCGCCCACCGTTATTTCTGAAGGTTTTTTGGCCAGCATATAACCGCCCTGAGCGCCGCGAACGCTTTTTACCAGCCCTGCTTTTCTCAAAATCATGATTAGCTGTTCCAGATAGTGTTCGGAAATGCCTTGTCTGTCGGCGACGCTTTTCAGAGGTATAGGGCCTTTGCCGTAATTTACTGCCAAATCAAACATGGCAGAAAGCCCGTAACGGCCTTTTGTAGTGAGCTTCAATTTTTATCGCCCCTCAATTCCTATCGTTTTAGTTGGTTTTCTGTTTATAATATACTCCAGATTTATAGGAATGTCAAGCTGGTCAAAACAAAACACCGCTTTTTAAGCAGAACTTAAAAAGCGGTGCCAAAAACGCGAATTGGCCTACACTGCCTGTACCTCTTTGACTTCGGGCACCTCTTCTTTTAAAACCTGCTCGATGCCGTTTTTGAGGGTTAAAGTTGAAAACGGGCAGCCGAAGCAACTTCCGGTCAGCCTAACTTTGACGATGCCGTTCTTTTCGTCCACGTCTACCAGTTCCACATCGCCGCCGTCGGCCTGTAAAGATGGACGTATCTTATTTAAAACCTGTTCAACCTTTTCCTTCAAGGTGAAGCACTTCCTTTCGTAAAAATATATTTTGTACGGGAAATTATATCAAAACTCTCTGCTGCTATCAATTAGTTTGCTCACTTTCATTGACTTTTTTTCGCGACTCGTGTTATAGTTTTTATTAATTTAAAGCGTGAATGGAGGTAAGTGGTGCATGGACAATTACAAAAGGGAAGACCTTTTATCCCTTCTTCCTTATAAGCCTGCTAAAGAAAAAGAAGTAATAAGACTTCATGCCAATGAAAGCCCGTACGACCTGCCGGAAGATCTAAAAGAGGCCATTTTTGAAAGGGTCAGAAAAGAAAATTTCAACTTTTATTACGACCCGAGCTGCGACGAACTGAAGGAGGCTCTGTCGTCATACTTGGGAGTTGAGCCTGAAAAAATCTTTGTAGGCAGCGGAGCGGACGAGATCATATACGATATAGCCCTGGCTTATGCCGGGCCGGGAAGAGAAGTTATCATACCCGTTCCATCTTTTTCGAGTTATGAAATATTTTCGGCCGTTTCCGGCGCTAAAGTGATCCGCGTTCCGCTGCTTTTGGATGAAGGTCCCGAGGGATGCATCTGGAAGCTGGACTTGCCGAAAATAAAAAGCCACTTCAAAAAGGATGAACCCCAGGTGATGTTCCTCTGCAATCCAAACAATCCTACCGGAGATTATTTCAACGACTCCGACATCTTTGAGTTGTTGGAGGATTTTAACGGCATCGTGGCTGTAGATGAGGCCTATTTTGAATTCGGCGGGAAGACCTTAATAAATATGATTTCCCAATTTCCGAACCTGGTCATAATCAGGACCTTTTCCAAAGTGTTTTCTCTGGCAGGCCTCCGGATCGGTTACGCGGTGGCGGAAGAAAACATAATCGAAGAATTCTATAAAGTAAAACCCCCTTACAACGTGAGCCTTTTTTCCCAGATAGCTGCAGTTGAAGTGTTAAAACGCATGGATTGGGTGGAGGATGTAAAAGAGAAAATAATAAGGGCCAGAGAAGATTTAAAGGCCAAGCTGAAGAAATTGCCCGGTGTCACGGTGTATCCCAGCTCAACCAATTTCCTCTTGTGCAAGTTTGATATGCCGAGAGATGTGGTGCACCAAAAACTCCTGGAAAAGGGAATTCTCGTGAGAAAGCCGGAAGGAAAAGAAGTGGAAAATATGCTGCGCATCAGCGTCGGCACGGCGGAGCAGAACGAACTTTTGGTCAAGGCTTTCGAGGATATTTTAAAATAGTAGAATTTCCATGCACCGGAAGTAGAAAAATACGTGTATTTGGCAATGATGCATAAAAGCAATAGTAGCGGCATAGACTAATGTAAACAAAACTTAGCCAAGAGGGGTAACTATGTCCAAATCTAAAGAAGAGCTGGAAAAATTGAAAGTTGAAGTGGCCAGGGAATTAAAACTGGAGGATGAGATCAAAAAGAGGGGCTGGAAGAACTTAACTGCCCGGGAAACGGGGAAGATAGGGGGGTACATGGCAAAAAAGTTGATGCAGATGGCTAAAGAAAAGGAACAAAAAGAGGAAAAAAGTTAAGAGCGACAGATATATTGACTAGATATTCGAAGAAAACGAGTGATAATTTGTGGATAAACCGGTAAAACAGTTATAGGGAAATTTCATTGTTTTTGACAGAGGATTAATTATCGGGTATACTTTAAATTGTCGCGAGCGCGAGAGCGACGCGATAGCGAGGGCGGATAGCTCAGCTGGGAGAGCACGTGCCTTACAAGCACGGGGTCACAGGTTCGAGCCCTGTTTCGCCCACCAAAATTGGTATGCGGCCCAGTAGTTCAGTCGGTTTAGAACGCCAGCCTGTCACGCTGGAGGTCGAGGGTTCGAGTCCCTTCTGGGTCGCCATATCTATAAAGCCTTGGTAGCTCAGTTGGTAGAGCAGAGGACTGAAAATCCTCGTGTCGGTGGTTCGATTCCGCCCCAAGGCACCAGTAGTGCGGAAGTGGCTCAGGGGTAGAGCATCGCCTTGCCAAGGCGAGGGTCGCGGGTTCAAATCCCGTCTTCCGCTCCATTTTTTTATCTAAGTGGCGGCATAGCCAAGTGGTAAGGCAGAGGTCTGCAAAACCTTTATCCCCAGTTCGAATCTGGGTGCCGCCTCCAAAATTAAGAAATAAGGCCGGGATGGCGGAACTGGCAGACGCACAGGACTTAAAATCCTGGGGGTAGCAATACCCATACCGGTTCGATTCCGGTTCCCGGCACCACATAGTGTGGGCGCTTAGCTCAGTGGGAGAGCGCTTCCTTGACGCGGAAGAGGTCGTAAGTTCAATCCTTACAGCGCCCACCATTTTTATTTTCAGCGAAAAATGCCCTTGGAAGGGCTTTTTTTGTAAGAGGTCTGAGAGATGAAAGACTTTTACCCGATAATTCAACTGGTATTGACGCCTTTAATTGGGGCATTTATAGGGTGGCAGACCAATGTAATCGCTATAAGGTTGATATTTTGGCCTTTGAAGCCGGTGAAAATTCTGGGAATGGAATTTCAAGGCCTTATCCCCAAGAGGCGAGAGGAAATAGCGAGAAATATAGGCGAAGTTTTGGAAAAGGAGATAATCTCCTCCGATGATATTGTAAACCGCTTGACGGCCGACGAAATGAAGTATCAGGTAATGTCGCGCGTTGGTACTATTATTGAACAGAAAATCGATGAAAAGCTGGTTTATCTGCCGGGCTCTTTTAGATCGGTTATAGCGAATTATTTACAGGATCTGGTCGCGCGAAACGGCGAAGCGGTTTATGAAGAATTGAAGAAGGATCTGGCACGTAAGCTAAAAGAAAATTTTAAACTAGGTTCGATGGTGGAAGAGAAACTGAATTCCCTTGATTTGAATCAACTGGAAGAACTCATAATAAGGCTTTCAAAAAAAGAATTGAAACAGATAGAAATCCTCGGCGGAGTCCTGGGATTTTTCATAGGCCTCCTCCAGGCGTTATTTTTGTATATTTTCAATTACTGAACTTGACATTACGAATAGAGGAGATTATAATTAACCTAAACCTAATAAAGTCAGGGACTATGAAGAGAAGAGTAGGCTTGCGATTTCTCCCAGAGAGGGGCCGGTAGCTGGAAAGGTCCTGAGAATAGCAAGCTGAAGACCGCCTCGGAGTCCTCAGGTGGCACCTTTAATGCCAAAAGAGTTTTAAATGAGGGTGGAACCACGGGAGAAACCTCTCGTCCCTTGCGGGGCGAGGGGTTTTTAATTTTAGTAAAAAAACAGGTTGTGGGAAGAGGTGGTTGGCAATGCAGGAGCAAGTGAGAGTGCTCTTGAAAGGAGATGAAGAGAGGGTCTATCCAAAAGGCGTGACCGTCATGGACGTTGCGCGGGACATAAGTCCCAAATTAGCCAAAGAAGCTCTGGTGGCCAAAGTCGATGGCGAACTGGTGGATTTGAGTTACAAATTGGACAAGGACTCGAAGGTGGAGATCCTGACCTTTGAAGACGAAGAAGGAAGAAGGACGTTTAGACACAGCACTTCTCACGTAATGGCCCAGGCAGTAAAGCGACTTTTTCCCGATGTCAAATTGGGCATCGGCCCGGCCATTGAAGACGGTTTTTATTACGACTTTGACCGGGACGAGAGCTTTACCCCAGAAGACCTAGAGAAAATCGAAAAGGAAATGGAAAAGATCATAGCCGAAGATCATCCCTTTGAGCGAATCGAGGTGTCGAGGGAAGAAGCCATAAAGAAATTGGAGGAAATGGGAGAGCCCTACAAGCTGGAACTGGTCAATGACCTGCCGGAAGGTGCAAAGATTAGCTTTTACAAAAACGGCGAGTTTGTCGATCTGTGCGCAGGACCTCACGTTCCTTCCACCGGCAGATTAAAGGCCGTAAAGCTCACAAGTCTCGCCGGTGCCTACTGGAGAGGCGATTCACGCAACAAAATGCTGCAGAGGATCTACGGCACCTCTTTCCCCAAGAAGTCGATGCTGGAAGAGTACTTAAAGAAAATGGAGGAAGCAAAAAAGAGGGATCACAGGAAGTTGGGAAGGGAACTGGACCTTTTCAGCATGCACGAGGAGGGCCCCGGTTTTCCGTTCTTCCATCCCAAAGGAATGATCCTCTGGAATACATTGATCGATTTTTGGAGAAAGGAACATAGAAAGAGAGGATATCAGGAGATAAAGACTCCGATCATACTGAACGAGGAACTGTGGAAACGCTCGGGGCACTGGGATCATTATAAGTCTAATATGTATTTTACAGAAATAGACGGCGAAGGGTACGCCATAAAGCCCATGAACTGCCCCGGCGGGATATTGGTATATAAAAGCCAGGTCCGCAGCTACCGGGAACTTCCATTGAGGATGGCGGAATTGGGCCTTGTTCATAGGCATGAGCTTTCGGGGGTTCTCCACGGTTTGATGAGGGTCAGGAGCTTTACCCAGGACGATGCCCACCTATACGTGATGCCCTCGCAGATTGAGGAAGAGATTTTAGGTGTAATAGATCTGGCCGACTACGTTTACAAAATTTTCGGCTTTGATTACCACGTGGAGCTCTCCACCAGGCCCGAAAATTCTATGGGGCCCGATGAACTTTGGGAAAAGGCCACCTCGGCTTTGCGAAACGCCCTGGAGAAAAAAGGGTTCGACTATAAGGTGAATGAAGGCGATGGTGCCTTCTACGGCCCGAAGATAGATTTTCACCTGAAGGACAGCATAGGTCGGACCTGGCAGTGCGGCACGATTCAGCTGGATTTCATGATGCCCGAGCGCTTCGACCTCGCTTATATAGGCGCCGACGGAGAGAAACACCGCCCGGTAATGATTCATCGGACCATATTCGGTAGCCTCGAGCGATTCATCGGAATTCTCATAGAGCACTACGCGGGAGCATTCCCGGTCTGGCTTTCGCCGGTGCAGGTAAAGGTGATTCCGGTAAGTCAAAAATTTTTGGACTACGGACTAAAGGTAAAAAGGGAATTGGAAGACCAAGAGATAAGGGTAGAGCTGGATGAAAGAAACGAAAAAGTAGGTTATAAAATAAGGGAAGCTCAGTTGCAGAAGATTCCCTATATGCTCATCGTTGGAGAAAAAGAAGAGGCCGAAGGTCTGGTTTCGGTGAGGACGAGGGAAGAGGGCGATGTAGGTACCAGGACTCTTCAGGAGTTCGTCCTGGAGATAAAGAAAAAGATAGATGACAAAAAATAGGGCATATTGACATTATAAAATGATGTATGATATATTAGTCTAGGTAATTGAAAAGAGAATATTTAAGCTAAAAAGTAGAAGAATTCATCTTCTCACCTTATGGCGTAAGCCTATAAGGTCTCTTTAGAGCATTGCGGTAAAGAGGGCAGGTGGATTCTTCCTGCCCTTATTTAGTGCTTTGGA
>QGUT01000224.1 GCA_003242255.1 Bacillota bacterium | reverse complement strand
TTCAGCAACATCGGTAGCCACAATGGCGGTGCTTGTTTACACTTTTATGATCAATAATGCTTACCCGCGCAGTATATATATTATTTTTTGGCTTTTATTGACTGGTTTTATAGGATTTTCCAGGCTCGTATTGAGGGCATCGAACGATTTTACCGATACACTTAAAAACATAAAAAACGGCAAAAAAAGAGTGCTCGTTGTCGGCGCTGGGCACGCCGGCTCTTTGGTAATAAAGGAATTCAAGCAGAACCCGGAACTTGAAATGGTTCCCGTTGGAATTATAGATGATGATAAGTCAAAGCACGGATTGAGCATATACGGTGTAAGGGTGCTGGGGGGAAGGGAGAAAATTCCTTATATTGTAGAAGCCAAAAAAGTAGAAGAAATAATCATAGCAATGCCTTCGGTGGACAGGAGAGAAGTGAAAAAAATAGCCGATATTTGTTCGGCCACTAAATGTAAGGTAAAAATTGTGCCGGGCATATATGAGCTGTTGAACGGAAAGGTCGACGTAAGAAAGATAAGAGACATCCGGATAGAAGACCTCTTAGGGAGAGAACCGGTCCGTATAAATATAAATGCGGCTAAAGAATATCTCAAAGGAAAGAAAGTTTTGGTAACTGGCGCCGGCGGTTCTATAGGGTCGGAGCTTGTAAGACAGGTGGCTCGGTTTGAGCCAGAGCTGCTATTGCTTTTCGATATAAGCGAAAACAATATTTTCGACCTTGAACATCAGCTTAAAACATATTTCCCTAAACAAAAGTACATACCAATTATAGGAAGCATCAGGGACGTGGCGAAAGTTGAAGCTGTCATGGCAAAATACAGGCCTGATGTGGTGTTCCACGCAGCGGCGCATAAGCACGTGCCGCTTATGGAGCTAAATCCTATGGAGGCCATAAAAAACAACGTATTCGGTACTCTTTATGTAGCAGAGGCAGCTAAAAAATACAAAGCGGAACGGTTTATATTGATATCCACCGACAAAGCCGTGAATCCCAAGAATGTAATGGGGGCTTCCAAAAGGGTGGCTGAAATAATAATCCAGATGATGGCAAAAAGCAGTGAGACGCGGTTTGCGGCTGTAAGGTTTGGGAATGTGCTGGGAAGCGCAGGTAGCGTAATTCCGCTTTTCAAAAAGCAAATAGAAGCAGGGGGGCCCGTTACGGTTACTCATCCGGAAGTGACTCGCTATTTTATGACGATTCCCGAAGCTGTACAGCTTGTAATTCAGGCGGGTGCCATGGCTGAAGGAGGCGAGATATTCGTTCTTGACATGGGAGAACCCGTGAAAATCTTGGACCTTGCAACGGAAATGATAAAGCTGAGCGGTTTAGAACCTGGGAAGGATATAAAAATAGAGTTCATAGGCCTGAGGCCAGGAGAAAAGCTCCACGAAGAACTTTTCTACGATAAGGAAGATGTGATAAAAACGCAGTGCGAAAAGATTTACCTTGCAAAAACCAGCAGCAGCTATTCGGAGTTCAAAAAAGAACTGGAGAATTTGAAAAATATTTTTTTGGCTTCAAATAAAGAGCTGCAAAAGCTGATTGAAAGGTTTGAAGAGCAATTTTTAACTCGAGAGGAGAAAAAAGTCACGGTTATTTAGATACATAGATTATCTAAAAAGCCAAGAAAAAGAGCCGCGCAAAAAAAGCGCGGCTTTTTATTTCCGGTTGGCTTTTATCTTATTTTAGTGATTTAAGAAATTCGCTTAAAAGCTTCACTTGTTCCGGTTTAAAATTTCTTAGTGTCTCAACTAATTCTTTTAGTTCAGGGCTCATAGGGGTGGAAGGGATTTCATCCAGCAATTCGGATATTTTTAAATTAAAAGCCTTTGAAATTTTGAGTATAATATCAACGGTAGGTCGTTTGAGACCTCTTTCAATTTCCGAAAGATATGAAGCCGATATGCCTGCAGCTTGAGCAAATTCTTTTCTAGACATTTTCATTTTTTGACGCATTTCTTTTATTTTAGCACCTATATCCATCAAAACTCTCTCCTTTATATGCCATAGCATAACTATAATACTACATGAAAATTAAAATATCAAGAAACTTAAAGAAATCGAGAGAAAATGAAAGGAATATAGATATAATAATACGCTATAGCATCTAATAATATTTGATTAATTATATGCTATAGCGTATTATTATTTTTGAGCTTATTTAGGTTTAGAGGAGGTGAAATTTTTTGCCTGGAATAGTGCTTGTATCGCACGGAAATTTAGCGGTGGCGCTTTTGAAAACTCTTGAAATGATAATGGGCCAGCAGGATGGAGTAGAAGCTGTGGGGTTACATATTGGTGAAGGAATGGAGTCCTTTCGAGAAAGGGTCAGGGAGGCTGTATTGAAAGTATATGA
>QGUT01000223.1 GCA_003242255.1 Bacillota bacterium | reverse complement strand
TAGCAAATAAGAATAAAGAAAAAATGGGAGTTAAAAACGTAGAATTCATAAAAGGATATATCGAAGATATTCCTCTGGATGATGAAACGGTAGACGTTGTTATATCTAATTGCGTTATAAACCTCTGTGAGAACAAGGAAGATGCACTGAGGGAAGCATACAGAGTTTTAAAGAAGGGCGGAAGACTGGCGATCGCTGATATTGTCGTTCTTAAAGATTTACCAGAGCATATAAAACAGAGCGTAGAAATGTGGCTTGGCTGTATTGCAGGAGCGTTACCAGTTAAAGAGTATGAAGAAATACTCAAAAAAGTTGGGTTCAAAGATATTGAAATTACACCAGTGAATATATACACCAAAGAAATTATAAAAGGCATTGCAGAACAGGATAATTTGGGCGATGTATATAGCAAAATAGACTTAGATTCTATTGATGGAGCCTTCGCAGGTGCCTATGTAAAAGCATACAAACTTTAAAACCGCAGAAAAGCCTCTGCAGACAAAGAGCAATTTATTTTTCATAATTTTGAGAAATGAATGCCTTCATTTCCTTCCCCCAGTGAGCCAGCGCTTTTAGAGCTGGAATGAGTTTTTGTCCGTTGTCGGTCAGTGAATATTCAACGCGGGGCGGAATTTCCATGTACTGCTTCCTGCAGATAATGCCGTACAGCTCTAGTTCCTTCAGCACTTGAGTCAGCATCATGTTGGTGATTCCGTGTATGCTCCTCTTTAATTCGTTATAGCGCATAGTGCCGTTTTTACTCAACGCCCAAATTACGGGCAGTCTCCACTTTCCCCCTATAAGGTTTAAGGCAAATGTCAATGGACAGTTATCGTAGTTGTTCTTATACATAAGATCACTCCGATACTCAGCTTTAGCTTACCAAGTCAGAAAATACTGCGTACTTGTTAACACCGTTGTGTCGGATATAATTATATCGAAAACTGAATGATTTATCAAAATTTGTTCTATTTTTAAAAGGGGGATTCGCATGGATATACGTTACGAAGTTATTTCCGAAGACGATGTTTCTTGCATTAAGGATCTGGTCAATGAGTTAATGGCTTATCAAAAATCAATAGCACATATCCACCCCGAGTTTTTCGATAATATGTGCTTTGAAACTAGGATGATTCCATCCCTAAAGAGTTCTAAAGCTAACTATATAGTAGTAGCTAAAGATGGTGATGAGATCATTGGCTATGCTTACAGCAATATCTCGCCGAAGTCGATATATTCCAAGGGTTTTGCTACATTGAATTGTGATTCCTTCTTTGACCTCGACTCTGTAAAGAGCGATGACGTGGGCTGCCTTTCCCAGATTTATTTAAAAGAGGGTTATCGCAATAAGGGAATAGGTAGCGTTTTGTTTGAGAAATCAATGGATTGGTTAAAATCTTTTAAGTCAATAAGTGATATATTTATTTTTGTATCAAATGGCAACGATAAAGCGTTAAAATTCTACGTAAATAAAGGTTTCAAGATAAGCCACCAGATACTCGATGGGTTTATCACGGTGCTAAGACTTAACCTCATTTAAAAAAGTGCTAGGGAAGGTGCGGTTAAAGATGCGAATAAGATCAGCGAAAAGGAGTCGGTTCAGAGCTTTTAAAGGTTTTTGAAAAAGAAGCCAGAGAATTAGGGGTAAACGAAATTACAACGGAAGCGAGCATTACAGCAAAGCCTTTCTTTGAAAAACATGGCTTTGTATGCTTAAAGAAGCAAAACAAAGAATACAGGGGAATGTTTTTTGTTAATTTTTTGATGAAAAAAAGTATGTGCTAAGAAATACCTAATATAAAAGGGATAAGGCCGAAAACCTTATCCCTTTTGATTCATTTTAGTTGCTGCCCGTATTCAGTAAATTTTCTATTTCATACTGAGAGTACAGTTCCTGTATCCACGAGTAGTATTCCTCCTGGAACTTCTGGTCGAAGAGGATGTCTTTTATTTTTTCCTTGCTGTTTTCGTAATTGGGCTCCTGGGCTTCCTTCTTTTCTTCTACCTTAATTATGTGGTAGCCGTACTCGGTCTTTACCGGCGAGCTTATCTCTCCTACTTTAAGGGAGAAAGCCGCTTTTTCAAATTCCTCAACCATCTCGCCTTTCCCGAAGAATCCAAGATCTCCGCCGTTGTCCTTGGTGGCCGTATCGGTGGAGTACTGCTTTGCCAGTTCCGCGAAATCCTCGCCCTTCTTCAGCTTTTCGTATATTTCCCTGGCAAGATTTTCGTTATCCACCAAAATGTGGCGGGCATGAATCTGCTGTTCCTGGGGGAATTCGTCCTTGTGTTCGTCGAAATAGGCTTTCATTTCCTCTTCTGTAATTTCAATCCTCGGTTCCACGAGTTTTTTAGCTTTTATGGTCA
>QGUT01000222.1 GCA_003242255.1 Bacillota bacterium | reverse complement strand
ATGCCCCGCGAAGCCTTCGCTGTCACGCTGAAGATGCTGCGGCTGCAGCACGGACTGACGCAGCAGGAGTTGGCCGAGCAGCTCGGGATTAGTGCTGTCACCATCTCCGGATACGAACTCGGACGCCGAGAACCGTCGATTGAAATTCTGGAGAGGATTGCGGATTGCTTTGGGGTGTCGGTGGATTATTTGTTGGGGCGTACAAACAATTAAAAAACGATTAAGGAGGGATTTAAATGACCAAAGATTTTTTCAAAGAAATGACAGAAGCGTCTAAAGTAAAAACAGAAATAGTTTTAAAATACTTTGATGCCTGGAGTAAAATCATGAAATATAAGGCTGACCGGTTAGCATATATTGACCTCTACAGCGGACGAGGAAAGTATGAAGATGATACAAAATCAACACCTTTGCTAATTCTTGAGTACATCATCGCTGATCCCATATTATGCAACAAAGTTATTACTATTTTTAACGATGCAAACCCTGAATTCGTTGATATTTTGAAAAACGAGATTGATAAATTACCTGGTGTTTACAGATTGAAATACAAACCAGTCGTTAATAATACAGTAGTCGGAGAAGAACTCGCCTCACTATTTGAAAAGCATTCCCTAGTCCCTACTTTTTCTTTCATTGATCCGTGGGGTTATAAAGGACTAAGTGCAAAGCTTATTGGTTCACTAATTAAAGATTGGGGATCAGATTGCATTTTTTACTTCAATTATAATAGAATCAACGCAGGAATTAATAACAGACTCGTAGAAGAACATATGAATTCTATCTTCGGTGCGAATAGGGTTAAGCAGTTAAGACAAAAATTGCGGGGGTTGACCCCTGAAGAACGTGAACTGACAATTATCAACGAGCTTGCTGAATCTCTTTCTGAGAATAGAACAAATTATGTCTTGCCATTCAGATTTATTGATGAAGATGGGCGTAGAACAAGCCACTACTTAATATTCATTTCAAAACACGTTTTAGGATACAAAATTATGAAGGATATAATGTGGAAGTGCAGTTCAGAACATAGAGATGGGGTTGCTAGTTTTTCTTATATACCAGCCAACCATCAATATAGCCTTCTCTCGTTGTATTCTTACAAAACAATAGAAGACTTAATGGAGGAACTTATAAATAGCTTCGCGGGGAAAACTATGACGGTAGAAGAAATTTTCGAATCTCATCACGTAAATACTACATTTGTACTTAGAAACTACCAAGATGCACTTCTAAGACTTGAAGAACAAAATCGTATCATTACCGATCCACCCGCCTCAAAAAGACGAAAAATAAAAGGAAAGCTTACGCTTGGCAAGAATGTTAAAATAACTTTCCCTCCTAGATAAGAACGTATGTTCTGAAGGGGAAACTTTGGGCTATAATAAATCTAAGACTAGGGGAGGTGAACCCTCATGGCCACGATCAGTCAAATTGAATGGACGGATGCAACGTGGAACCCCGTTACTGGGTGTACAAAGATCTCTGAAGGGTGTCGCAACTGTTACGCGGCTCTAATGGCAAAACGATTGAAAGCAATGGGAAATCCCCGTTACGTCAACGGGTTCAACGTCACACTTCATCACGACCTCATTGACTTACCACTAAAATGGAAAAAGCCAAAACGAATCTTCGTCAATTCCATGTCTGATCTATATCACAAAGATGTCCCCGACGAATTTATTTTGCGGATCTTTGAGACGATGAATAAGGCCCGTCACCATATTTTTCAAATCTTAACGAAACGTCCTGAAAGACTCCTTGAAATTGCTCCTAAAGTCACTTGGACACCGAACATATGGCAAGGTGTCTCAGTCGAAAACGAGCAAGTTGCATATCGTATCGATTTACTCCGCAAGGTTCCAGCTTCAATTCGGTTCCTGTCCCTCGAGCCCCTACTGGGCCCTCTCGATAATTTAGACCTCCGGGGTATTCACTGGGTAATCGTCGGCGGTGAATCAGGGCCAGGGGCCAGACCGATAAAAGCAGAATGGGTTCGTAGTATCCGGGATCAATGTCGCGAACAGGGCGTTGCCTTCTTCTTCAAGCAATGGGGTGGCGTACACAAGTATAAAACCGGCCGCTTATTGGACGGAAAAACATGGGATGAATTCCCCACCTCAGCAATACCACAGGAGCAACAAGTTCTTGAGCAAACGGCTTTTGTTTTGTGAATTACAAAACCTACAGTAACGGAAACGGGGATGTCCTTTGCGGCATCCCCGAGTTTTTTGCTATTGGTATGCACTAGGTTGGATATATGGTTCCGGACCGTTTTTTCGCTGATAAAGAGCTGGCGGGCGATTTCTTTCGTCGTCTTGTCCTGCACCAAGAGCTCAAACACTTCTTTCTCTCGCTTCGTCAACAGCGGCTTTTTG
>QGUT01000221.1 GCA_003242255.1 Bacillota bacterium | reverse complement strand
GCGGAGACCTGCGCCAATAACCTCAAGAAGGGCCGGCTGGCGGGAGTGACGGACAGGATCCAGGTTCGGCAGTGGGAACAGGAGGGTAAAAAACGCCGGAAAATGGAAGTAGTTGCCGACAACGTAAGGTTTCTGGATTCGGGCAAAAAAGACGAAGGGCAATAGATAGCCCTTTTTATTATTTATAGGCTGTGGATATGACGCATCTGTGGGCTTGATGGATAACCCTGCAGGTTACCCACAGAGCCCACAGCTGCTTGGACAACTCTTCGAGTTGTCCACATATCGCACAGCCCCTGCTGCTGTTTTTATTTTTATAGTAACTTTTAGTTAAGGATGATGAAAATGACAAGTAACTACTTCACACGCTTCGGTGAGATCATTGCCAGAAATGGAATAGCAAGTATACCCGACGCCATATTCTCTTTTCAGAAAGAGCTTGGCTTAAGTGTCGGGGAGTGCTGGTTTGTGGCCCAGATACTGCGGTTTAAATGGACCACTGAACTACCGCGGCCTTCTTTGCGAAAAATGGCAGCATATACAGGCGTAAGCGAAAGGACCTTGCACAATTATAAAAACTCCTTAGTTGAGAAAGGATACCTTATTCTTCAAAATCGTTTAGATAGGACGGGCAGAAAAGATACGAATTACTATGACTTTTCTCCCCTTTTTGATGCAATTATAGAGCTCTTAAACAGTAAAGATAATACAGCTAATCCGATTGAAGAAAATGAATTAGAAGATGACGAAAGGGTATCTGAAAATATTTCAGATAGGGGGGTATCTGAAAATTTTTCAGATACTATCTGTAAAAATTTCAGATACCTATCTGAAAATTTTTCAGAACACAAACAGAAGAATATACAAACAGAAGAATATATAAATAACAACAACCCGCCGTCACATGACGGCGGCAATGATACCCGGCCGGAGGCCGGGGTTGTTGTTTCTTTAAAAAGTCTTTATCTTGAAATAACCGGCAGGGACAAAGGCAGGTTTATAGAAGCACTGGTGGCCAAACACGGCTGTGAGAAAGTAAAAAGGGCAATCGAATACCTCCGCGAACAGCTCAAAAGAAACAACATCGAACGTCCTGAGGGCTTCCTGGTCCGGTTATTAGAGGAAGATTGGGACCTCTCGACTTTCGATAAAATTCGGCACATGGAGGAGAAAAAGCGCAAGCAAGAGGAAGAACAGAGAAGGCGGCTCAAGGAACTAATGAACATTCGGGCTTCACCCGAGACAGCGCAAAAATACCTGAAGTTAATAAAGCAAAAACTGCGAGGTGATGATGTTGAATCCAAAAACGATATCCTTCTGGAGTGCGGGTGGGAACACGGGCAAGACCACGCTTGCGATAGCCTTCGCGCTGGCGTTGAGGAAACACAAAACCGAGGTGGTCCTGGCTGACTTTAAGGAAGTTACCCCTCACGTCCATAAATATTTCGGCATCGACGCCCAGGACAAGTCGGATGTTTACGAAGCCGTGGAAAACGGCCGGGGAGTGTATGAAGCGGTAAAACGTCACCTGGATAAAAGACAGGGTATATGGATTTTCACCGGTGTCGGACTGGACGATTTTGCAAAGTTCGAGGAAAGGCATTTTTCTGCCGTAATAGAAGTGCTTGCGAAGGAGTTTGACCATGTGGTTATCGACGCCACCCCGGGGATATTTTTTTCGTCCACATACGCTGCATTAAAAAAAAGCGAGCTAATATATGCCGTTTTGGTCCCCGACCGCTGGAGATTAGAAGACACCGCAGTGATGATGGAATTCATCTGTAAAAGGTGGAATGTAGGGAAAGACAGGTTTAAAGCGCTTTTAAACATGGCTGATTCGGAAGAAATAGACGTAAATACCGTAGAAAGGTTACTGGAAGTCGAAACCTTTCCCGTAAGGCGGGGGAAGAAGCATATAACCCAGGATGTCGCCAAAATAGCAAAAGCCGAATTGGAAAAAGAAACCGGAATGGGGTGCCGTATCAGAACAACCGGGGAGGTGGGAAGTTTTGGCGTTAATTAATCCTTTTACACCGGAAAATAACGATTGTCATTCTGGACCGGAAATGGACTCCGCCGTCATCAGTGCGGTGGATGAAGTTGTCGCCGAGGTGGTCTCCCGGTACCCCGAGCTGGTTGCAGGAGTGGAAAACGGGTCATATTCCAGGGCGCTCCTGGAAAGAAAAATAAAGGACGTTGTCGTGGAAAAAAGGCTCCACCACGGCAGTATTGATGTGTTTATACAAAAAGTATTCGATACGCTTTTCGGCTACGGGCCGCTGCACCCTTATATTGAGGATCCCGAAGTCTCCGACATACTTGTGAATTCATTCAATACCGTGTATGTAAAAAAATTGGCAGGAAATAACCGGTTTCCGTA
>QGUT01000057.1 GCA_003242255.1 Bacillota bacterium | reverse complement strand
TGAGGCAGATGGACTACCCCCTGGCCATAAGGTCCTCTTCCCTGCTGGAGGACAGCGTGAAATATTCCTTCGCAGGCAAATACTTCACTGCGTTCATACCCAACAACGGCGGCGAAAAGAAGCGGATGGATAGCATAAAATCTGCCGTAAAGCAGGTGTACGCCAGCACCTTCGGCATAAATGCAGTGGTTTACAGGGAAAAGCACGGTCTCGTCGAGGAAAAGATGGCGGTCATCATTCAGCAGCTCTTCGGAAAACAGCGGGGCGACGCTTTTTACCCATCTTCACTTTCGACAGGTTCCCCCAGTTCAGGCCACGGTTTTTCCAGTTGATGAAGTATCTTTTTTCGATTTTAGAAGACGCGACATAAACTTCGACTGGTTCAGATATGCCCCCAAAAAGGCCACCGGTCACCGGGCCGTTTGGGTTTATGAAGGGAAATTCGATGTTTATCTGGACGGGGAAAATATGAAAGGCCTGATAGTCAAAAGATAAGGCGGGCAGGCTTTGAGCCTACCCGCCTTTCGTTCGTCATCTTTCCGTTTCCATGAACCTGACGAGAGCCACGGCTGCCTGGGCCTTTGTAACTTCCGCTTTTGGCTGGAATTTCCCCGAGACTCCTTTGATGAGCCCAAGGCCCATGCTTATGGCTGCATGGCCCCTGTAGGCCGGGCTTACTTCGGCAGCGTCTTCTGCCTTTATTACGTATATATCGCTTATTGAAGCTACCTTCTCGTAGCCCAGGGCCCTGACCAGAACGGCCGCCATCAATTCTCTGGAAATGGCGCCTTCTTTTGTGACTTCACCCTTTTTGATAAATCCCGCTCTGATGGCAGTTTCGATTATTTTGTCGTCCTGGGTATCAGCTGCATCCGATTCGAGTACCGGTTGGTCGATCACCGTTGTTGAGTAACGGCCCGTAGCTTTGAGCACCATTTTTAGAAATTCGGTGGCTTTTATTTTTTCATCGGGGCCGAAGGCCTCGCCTTCGGGTTCTATGACTCCCAGGTCGCAGAGCAGTTTTATCTCCTTTTCGGCCCAGTGTCCTTCTATGTCGGTAAATTCAGTTTTGGGTTTTTCTTCGATGGGGTTTCCGATGTAGTCCAGGGGCTTCATGCTGTATGCGTCGAAAGTGTAAGAAGGAGAAGGGGCTATTTTGTATACGAGCCTGTAATTTACCTTTTCCGATTCATAAAAGGGGTCGTACGAAAGCTCGAGGCCCACGTTTTCCAAAAAGTGCTTTTCAGCCTCGTCCTTACCGACTATTCCGGCAGGTTCGGGGAAGGAACCTTCGGTCCAGCGGGTGTAGAAGCTTAAAATCTTGCCGCTTTCGGCGTCGACGGTTACGCTGAAGCCGTTGTCCGGAAAAGGTATATCGTTTACCTGTCTTCCGTAATTGAAGTAGTATTCCCTGACTTTTCCGGATTCCAGCTGCTGATTCTCCAATTTTACCGAGCCGAACTTTTCGGGCTGCACCTTTTTCAAAAATTCGTCGGCCTTTTTCCGGGCACTTTCTAAGGTGAGGTTCTGCTTTACATCCCGAGTGTACCTTGAGCTGTCGTAGATGCTAAAACTTAAAAGTTCCCCTGTCAAAGCGTCGACCTCGGCACCTATGCTTCCGTAATCCTCCCGGTCGCGAACCTTCTTTTGCCAGTTAAAACTCCACAGTTTCTTGCCGTTTTGGTAGTCTTGGTAAATCGAGGCATACTGAAGTTCGTAATTTTCGGGAATCTCAAGGTGTTTTTTAACGCTGGCAATGGCTTCTTCTTTAGATAAGAGTTTTTCTGCTTCCTGCAGCTCCCTCTGCTCTTGAGGAGTAAGTTCGGTCAAAGCCTGCTTGGCGGCGCTGTCAACTGATCCAGCGTAAAGGGGATACCTGATGACGGAGTTTTGCTGTATGACCTCGCCGGTTATGGCATCTACAAAAAAGCTGTACGGATTTTCTACCTGATAAACCAGTCTTATTTCAGGCTCTCTCTTTTCGTAGTCGTAATAGCTTTTGTAAACCAATTTCAATCCGGATTTTTCGAGGAAGATCTTTTCGGCATCCTGCCCGGACAGGGTCTTTTCAGGAGAAGGGAGATTTCCGAAATGCCAGTTGAAGCTGTAATTTGTCACCCGGCCCGTGAAAGCATCAACGGTTATATAAAATCCGTTGTCGGTAACCGGGATGCCTTTATAGGTCCGCTGAAAATAGAAGGTATACTGCCGCGCGGGGATATCTATGAGGGGGCGTACTGGGGGTGTCGGTTCGGGGCTCAGCACGGTTTCTTTAAACTCGTCGGGCTGTAGTTTTTCAGCGAATTCAGCGGCTATTTTCTTCGCCTCGTCCTCCGAAATTTTAGGCAATAATGCCCCTTTTTCGTTGACATCTCCCGAGTATACTGAAAGGCTCTTTATGTAACCGAGGTCGGCGTCGACCGTCGCTGAAAGATATGCGTAGGGCTCTTTCGTGGTATTCCAGTTGAGGAGCCAGAGCTTGTTTTCCGGCGTCTCTACGTAATTTATCGAAAATTTGTCGTAAATGCTGGTGTCGAAAATCTCTTTTACAGCCTGTACAGCCTGCTCCCGGGAAATCTTGGGGCTTTCGGCTGCAAGGACAGGAAAATATGGTATAACCAGGAAAAGAATGGACAGAGCAATGATGACACTTATAAATTTTTTCAATGCAGTGATCCCTCCTTACGGGTTACTGGACTGAGCTTTCTTTCACCTCCTTTATTAAGATTATACTATACATTGCTGATATCTACCATAAATAAAAAAATCAGGGGCTTTCGACCCCTTTAGTCTTCATCCAACACGATTCTGAAGATTTTCTCCACGTCTTTCATGGCTTTATTGATTTTCTCCACCACCACCGGGCTGGTGGAAAAGAACAATTTCAACATTTCAGGTCGCCTCCTTATGAGAATAATTATCAATCCTGATTTCGCTTTTATTATAACATGAAAACGCTTCTCATTCAATATTTTTACGAGAATTTTTATCATCTAAGGTGTAGAGGAGAGCGAGGATTTCGGCGACCGCTGCGTACAGATCCGGCGGGATTTCGCAGCCCACTCCCACCGAAATAAGGGCTTGGGCGAGTTCGGGATCGGCATGGATGGGGATTCCGCATTGGGCGGCGGCGTCGATGATTTTCTGCGCGATTTCGCCCTTTCCGGCTGCGATGACTTTAGGCGCTCCATCCCGGTCGGGTTCGTACTTCAAAGCGACGGCCTTTTTTACCTGATCGTCTTTTTCTTTCATACCGATGCCCACCTTCTTTTAAGCTACAGCAGGATGTCCAGGTTCCGGTTCAATTGAAAGGGTTCCAGATCTTCGGTGAAGAAGTCCTCCACCGCCGAGCTTTTCCACCGCCATTGGAGCGATTCGATAAAGGGCGAAGGATCGAGCTCTGATTGGACTTCCTCGTAGAGGCTTCTCGCTCTGTTTAACTTTTCGGGGCTTTCGAAGACGAGGGCTCCGCTCATTTTCCCTTTTAAATACAGCAAATTCACGATGATTCTGCCCAGGCTTCTGGTGCGGACCGCAAAGGAGATCGATGTGGATGGCTCCTCCGGAGTTTTGCTTTTGATATTTTCCTTTACCTTGACGGGAATTTCGCCGTAAACCGGGTGATGTAGGGCGAGAAAAACCACCTTTTTGTCTTTAAGGGAAAGATGGGCGGCGTTCAGGATTTTAATGCCCAGCTCTAACGCCGGCTCGGGATCTGAGCCTTCCTTTTGCCTTACCAGAATCCTTTTGATTATGCGGGAAAGCATCCTTACCCTTTCCTTCGTTATGGGCAGGTTTAGGTTGGAAAGGGCCATGTAGGGCAGGGCCTCCGGCATGGAAGCTTTCGGCGAAGGAAGGCTTTCGTGCCCTTCCTGCTTGCCCTGCACTTTGAAGACCGCCTTCCCTTCGGAAAAGCTCACGGGCTTTAACGTGACGGCCGCACCTGGGGGAATAGAAAGTTCAGATTTGGCGAAGATTCTTTCGCCGTTTATTTCGATTATGTAACCCCCTTCGACTTTGGACCGAATAATAGCTTTCAAAGTCGAATCCGGGAGAAAGTTGAGGTATTTCCACAAATCGTTTACAACGAAGACTTTCATGATACATCTCCTGCCGATTTTTATTATTTAATTATATAGAAAATGCAGGGTGGTGGCAAATATATGAGCGAACGATTATGGGATTAATAGCAAAAAATGTTCGATTCAGTGTTGACTTTTTAGTACTGATCTGGTAATATAAAAGTAAATTTAAAACCGCCCCGTTTTTATTCACCCCTATATAATTCCGGGAATATGGCCCGGAAGTTTCTACCGGGTGGCCGTAAACCACCGAAGGCTATAGGGGAAGGATTTATTTTTCCTTTCCCCGGCAGCCGGGGAAATTTTTATTTTTGGAAATAATATTTTGGAGGGATTCGTTGTGAAGGAGGAGATTGCCATTTCCAAGAGCAGTTCTGAGAGTCTGTTGGAGAGATATTTTAAACTCTCCGAGAACGGGACCGACGTGAGGACGGAAATAGCCGCCGGCGTCACCACTTTCGTGACGATGGCCTACATCCTTCTGGTCAATCCGGTCATCCTGAAGGACGGCGGTTTGGACCAGGGAGCCGTTTTCATGGCCACGGCTTTGGCTGCGGCGATTTCCACCATGTTCATGGGACTTTACGCCAACTATCCTTTCGCACTGGCACCTGGCATGGGGCTCAACGCCTTTTTCGCTTACGTGATGGTAGGGGGCATGAACATTCCGTGGCAGACGGCCCTCGGCGCGGTTTTCCTTTCGGGAATCATAGCTGTCATTGTGACGCTTACCGGAATCAGGGAGCTGTTGATTAGAGCTATCCCGATGCCCCTGAAGCACGCGGTGGGCGCCGGAATCGGGCTTTTCATAGCCTTTATCGGTTTTAAAAATGCAGGAATAATAGTGGCCAATTCTGCCACTTTCGTAGACCTCGGCAACCTGAAAGATCCGGGAACGCTTCTCGCGGTAATAGGACTTATCATTACTGGAGTGCTGGTAGCGAGGGGAGTAAGGGGCGGTATACTCATCGGCATAATCCTGACAACCATCATCGGTGTTCCCATGGGCGTAACCCAGCTTCCTTCTTCTCTCATCTCGTCACCGCCGAGCCTCGCACCCGGACTTTTGAAGCTGGACATAATGGGCGCTTTGAAATTCTCCATGTTCCCCGTAATATTTTCGCTATTCTTTGCCGACCTTTTCGATACCATCGGCACTTTCGTCGGGGTTGCGAGCCGCACCGGAATGATTGACGAGCACGGCAACTTAAAGCGCGGCAACAAGGCTCTCTTTGCCGACTCTTTGGGAACCGTCATAGGGGCCCTGTTGGGCACCAGCAACACTACCACCTATGTGGAGAGCGCTGCCGGCGTCAGCGTAGGGGGCAGGACGGGCTTGACTTCCGTGGTGGTGGCCCTGCTCTTTATCGCGAGCATCATCTTCTCTCCCATAGCCTTGGCCGTGCCCAGCCAGGCCACCGCCCCGGCGTTGATAATAGTGGGAGTTTTCATGGCGAGCAGCTTGAACGAAATTAAATTCCACGACTTTTATGAAGCCTTCCCCGCTTTCCTCACAGTAATCCTCATGCCCCTGACCTACAGCATATCGATGGGCCTTGCACTGGGCTTCATATCCTATACGCTGTTAATGGTGCTCGCCGGTAGGGGAAAAGAGGTCCACTGGGTGATGTACGTCCTGTCGGTGCTGTTTATCCTCTACTTCATGTTCATAAGGTAAACGAGCTTTTAAGTTTTGCCCGCACCTTAAAGGGGCGGGCAAAATTTTTTACGTACTTATTTTGCAATTTGATATAATATATTTCGTGGTAAAAAAAACAATTCGACCGCAGAAACGGGGGTAATGAAATGGGGGCCAAAGTTTACTTTTACAACCTGCGGGCCAAGAGGCGCTCTCAGAGCCTTCCGGCCAAAGTGGAGAGGCTCTTTGACGCCGCCGGGTTTGAAAAGATTATATCGCCCAGCGACCTGGTGGCCATAAAGATCCACTTCGGCGAAAAGGGCAACACCGCTTACATAAATCCGGTGTGCGTAAGGCCGGTGATAGACAAAATAAAAAGCAAAGGAGGAAAGCCCTTTCTCACCGATACCAACACCCTTTACAAAGGTTCCAGGAGCAATGGCGTCGACCACATCGTCAGCGCCATAGAAAACGGCTTTGCCTATGCGGTAGTGGGAGCTCCCGTGATAATCGCTGACGGGATAGTGAGCAAGGATTCGGTGGAAGTGGAAATAAGGAAAAAGCACTTCGAGAAAGTGAAAATTGCGTCGGGCATTTATTATGCCAACTCCATGGTAGTGATGTCCCATTTTAAGGGACACGAAACGGCGGGGTTCGGAGGAGCTATAAAGAATCTTGCCATGGGGTGCGCCCCGGCAGCGGGAAAGCAGCAGCAGCACTCGACCTTAAAGCCCAAAGTAGGAGAAAACTGCAGGCGGTGCCTTTCCTGCGTAAACAATTGTCCGGAAAATGCGATTTCTATTGTGGACGGCTCGGCCTATATAGACCCGGAAAAATGCATAGGCTGCGGAGAGTGCATTTCGATGTGCTATTTCGGAGTGATAAAGCCCCAGTGGGCGAGCGACAACCGGGAATTCGTTGAAAGAATGACAGAGTACGCTTACGGCGCTTTTATAACGAAAAAGGGGAAAATTGCCTTCATGAATTTCGTCATGAACGTGGCGCCCCTGTGCGACTGCACGCCGTGGAACGACGCACCTTTGGTGCCCGATATTGGAATCCTCGCTTCGCTGGACCCGGTGGCGATAGACCAGGCCAGCTACGACCTGGTGACAAAGCAGCACGGCAACCAAAACAGCGTCCTGGGCGATACTGGCCTGGGCTTAAAGCCTGGGGAGGATAAATTTAAGGCGGCCCATCCCGAAGCTAACGGCCTCGTGCAGTTGGAGTACGCCGAAGAACTGGGCATGGGAACGAGAGAATACGAGCTCGTAGAGCTAAATTGATGCAATTTGGCGATAAAAAATTCGGCCGGGCTTTTGCCCGGCTGTTTTTTCTTATAGACCACCCTTGCCCTTGTCTCCCAGCAGAAGGAGTATGAGGATCAAGAATACTATAAACGCCTTGCTGTCATCAAAATAGCCGCCCACAAAAGAACCTCCTTTCATTTTTCTATTTACAATATATGAAAGGAGGTTCTTTAGGGTTACTCCCACAATTATTTTGCCGTTATTTCCACCGTCCTGGAGGCGCCGTCCCAGGAGACTGCCGCTCCCAGGATTTCGCTGACGAAGCGGAGAGGCACCATAACCCTGGAGTTTTTGAATTCTGCCTTGGTGTCGAAAGTCACCTTTTTACCGTTGACGGTGGCCCATTTCTCGCCGGGCTTTAAGATTATTTTGTTTCCATCTTTTTGTATTATTACTTGCTTCCCGTCCCAATCAACTTTGGCCGACAGGTTTTCCGACACGAACCTTACGGGCACCATCGTGCGCTGCTGGGCGTTGATGTACGGCTGCTGGTCCGGGAAGGAGATTTCTTTGCCGTTTACCTTGACGGTAATGTCAGAGACGGAAATTTTCACTTTTCCGGTGAAGATCGAAGTTTTTACAGTTATTTCGATTTCGCCCGCTTTCTTGCCGATGATTTCGAGAGTTTTGGCATCCAGTGCCGCAGCTCCCGCAGGGGATACGCTATATTCTGCCGCATAAGGATACCCCAGCGGAATTTTGGCTCCCGTCGGGGAGATCCCGTAGAGCTTTAGACGGCTTGCAATGCCTTTTTTAACTGCCAGAGTTTCCAACGTTATTTTTTCGATCAGCGGAATGACCCGGTAACTTACACTGCTGCCCTGGATGTTGAACACCAGCGCTGCCGGTTCTTGGGCGTTTACTCCCGGAACGCCGATGTATTTTACCCCGTTTTCCATTTTAGAGGTGAATTTTTTTGCTCCACCGCCCAATACCAGGATGTTTTTAAAGGAAGATTTGTGTTCTTCCAGGACTTTCTTGAGGAGCCCGCCTTCTTCCGAGTCCTGGAAGCTGGAAATTTCTCTGTCCAGCACTACTACCAGGTTATTGTACTTGGAGGCGGCTGATTTCAGGTCCCCTTTGAGCCTGACCCACTGATTCGGGTCCGTAAGCCGCAGGCCTCCCTTCGAGGCGTTTAGGATGACGAAAAGGGTGTCGCTTTCCCCGCGAAGTTGGTATCCCTTATGGGGAGTCAGGAATTTTTCCAGGGACGGTAGATTCTTTTCGTTTTTAGACGGGGCGTTCTTCCCATACAGGCTTCCTGCTATGACGTTGAAAGTGGTCTTCTGGCGGTCGAAGGCCGCGCGGGCCAGGTTGAAAGTCTTAAGGTAGGCGGAATTGTAATTGGCCTCAATCAAGAGGTCCCCGAAGACGCCGAAAGTTAATCCGCCGCTTTTAAAAGAAGCGTTGGCCTCGTCGGCGAGGAAGGTCTTCGAAGGGAGCAGCGATTCGTCGTACCTGCCCGATTCTCCCACCTTAACCAGGGCTCCCGCTTTGATGTTGGAAAACTCAGCGATAACGGCGCAGGCGCCGGCAGCGGAAGGTGCCACAAAGCTTCCGTTTTCAAAATAGCCCCCGTCGCCCCTCACTTCCCATTTTAAATCCTGCTGCTCTATGGGGGCTTTGTAACCCGATGCGTCTACGGCGTAAACCTGGAAGACCTGCTTTTTCCCGGGGGACAGCTGAACCCTGCCCGGTTCCACCACGATGTCCACCGGGTCACCCAGGACTCTAATTTCCACCGAAGCTTTTATGTCGCCTATGGAAGCGGTCACGGTGCCGGTCCCGGTTTTTCCAGCGTAAAACACGTTGCCTTCAAAAGTCCCCAAATCTCCCGTGACCTCCCAGCGGACGAGGCTCGGGTCCACCTCGACGGGGTTGTAATTTTCGTCGTAAGCCTTTATTCCGAAGACCCGGTGGCCGTTTTTTGGCACGTTGAAGGAGCTGGCCGTTATTTTAAAGCCGTAGACCTGTCCGGAAGAAGAAAGCCGGGGAAAGATTCCGATTCCGTTCACTACCGCCCTTTCGGTGCCTTCGGACACACTGTTGATAACGCGGGGGGATTTTTCGCCCGGTTCCCTCACCACCATGGTGGAGGATCCGCCGCCGTCCAGGTTGAGGGCGTTATAAGCGCCGAGGTTCAGCATAAGTTGAGCC
>QGUT01000056.1 GCA_003242255.1 Bacillota bacterium | reverse complement strand
AGCTATTTTATAGGTTACGTGGGTTTCGCCTGCGGCAGCGTGACGGCGCCAGCTTTCGGTTTAGCCCGTTGGGGGCAACTTTTATTTTGGTTGAGCTTTACATCGTATTTAATTTTATTTCCTCTTATCCTATACAGAGTCATTATAATAAAGAAAATACCGGCAGCGGCTAAACCGACTATTGTCATATTTTTAGCGCCGCCCAATCTGTGTCTGGCCGGCTATATGAATTCTTTTCAGGAAAAAAGCATGGCCATTGTGGGGTTTTTAAGCACATTATCGCTGATTATGTGTGTTTCGGTGATGCTTTATATTCCTAGAATACTGAGGCTAAAATTTTATCCCAGCTATTCGGCTTTAACATTTCCCTTTGTTATCGCTGCCGTTGCGATGAAAAGCACCTGCGCTTTTTTATCAGAAAGGGGAGCGGTATTTCCGCTGTTTATATACTACACAAAATTTCTGGAGATCTGGGCAATAACGATGGTTCTTTACGTATTGATAAGATATATCGCTTTCCTTTTGGTTCCGGACGATTATCTTATCTAGGTCTCAGTATTAAAAGGAACTGATTTCATTACTTCGAAGGGGCGCATCATTTCGTGGTCTTCGTGCTCCAGGATATGACAGTGGAAGGGGTATAACCCTGTGAAATCGCCGAATCGGATTGCAATCCTGGTTACATGTCCCGGGTCGGCCCTCACTGTATCTTTCCATCCTTTCTCGTTTTCGTCGGGCAGAACCGGAGGACCTATGAATTTTAGAGTGCCTGTGGCATTGTATTCCTGAACATCAAAAGGCTGCCGATTCAAGATTTGGAACTGCACCAGATGAAGGTGTATAGGATGGGCTGCTGCGCCGGTGTTGATGATGTTCCAGACCTCAACATTTCCCAATTTTGTTTTTATAGTGACCGGATCCGTCCATTTTTGGCGGTCAATCGTAAAAAAGGGTCTGCCGAACTGATCCTGACCCACGAAGAGTTCAATATTTCTTTCAGTGGCCTTTTTTATCGGGATCGGTTCTATTTCGTTCAGTTTTAATGGCAGGCTGCTATCATCCTCTACGGGGGTATCGCTCACTCGGAACTGCATAATTTCTGGAAGCGGAGGTCCGAAAGCAGGTATTTCTTCGTTAATGAGGGTAAAGGTTCCATTATTCAGCCCCGTAAAATCGACTATCACATCGGCCCGTTCGGCAGGCAGAAGAAAGAGGGAGTCCAGCTTTACCGGCCTTTCCAAGAACCCTCCGTCAGTACCTATTTGGTACCATGCCGGCAAAATCTTTCCCGGCTCTCCAGAAAAACGCAATTTATAGGCTCGCGAATTTGACCCGTTCAATATGCGGAACCGGTATTTCCTGGGCTTCACGATAAGATAAGGCCACACCTTTCCATTGACTACGGCGTAATTGCCGAAAAACCCCGGAACGATAGAAGGTTCTATTCCATTATTGTTAGGTGCGGGATAGAATAATGATCCGTCGTCGTTGAACTGCTTGTCCTGAATAATTAGCGGGATTTCGTACTCTCCCGAAGGGAGGTTCAGGCGTTCTTCCCGCTTATCGCGGATGATGTAAAGGCCCACCAGGCCGGCATAGACGTTGAGCCTCGTAATACCTACGGCGTGATCGTGGTACCATAAAGTAGCCGCTTGCTGCTTATTTGGATAATAGTAAAGCGCCGATTCGCCCGGCGTAAACCAATCGTCGGGCCATCCGTCGCTATCGGGCCGTACGTTCAAGCCATGCAGGTGGACTACAGTTCGGACCTCGGGGTTGTCCATAGCGCCGTGAATTGTTTTATCAATAGGCAGAAAATGTTTTTCAGGGAGGTTGTTAATCCACCTCACATAAATGGGTTGATCTTTATAAGCCTCGATTATCGGGCCGGGGTAACTCTTTTCGTAACCCCAGACTTTTGTATCCGGCATATCGCTGTGAAGGTTCACGTAGAATTCTGACATTTCCAGTTCGTAATAAGGTATCCATTTTTTACTTCCCACGGGCCGTATGACTTTTGGAATTGGCAATGGGTCCTTAAATTTTTCAAGATTAGGAGCCATAAAAACCCTTCCCCTCAAATATTTTCTTAGTTCATTGTATGCGAGAAATTTAGCGCCTGTTATTTCTATAAAAAAAGCTATAAGGGGGTTCTCCCGTGAAAGTTGCAGTCGCATACCATTCCTATCACCATGGAAATACGAAAAAAGTTTTGGAGGCTATAATAAAATTAATCGATGTAAAATTAATCGATGTATCTAAGTGTAAAGAAGCCAGCTTATCTCAATACGACCTGATAGGTTTTGCGTCCGGCACGTATTTCGGTAAATTCAGTGATTTAGTTGTAAAATTTGCTAAAAATAACTTGCCGGATAAAAAGCCGGTCTTTCTCGTAAATACCTATGGTTTGATCGGAGCAAGCACGAAAGAAATCGAAAAGATCATTGCAGATAAAGGCTGTGAGCTACTCGGAATTTACGGATGCAGAGGTTTTGACACCTTCGGACCTTTTAAGTTAGTCGGTGGAATTTCAAAAGGGCATCCGGATGAAAATGACTTAAGAGGTGCAGTCGAATTTTTCAGGAAAATAATCGAGAATCAGAAATGAGTAATTGCGCCCGGTGCTCCTAAATGAATAGCGATGTTAAGGCCTTGAACAGTTTCTGTATGTGATATAATTATCTCAAACCAGAATTTTTAATCGGGAGGGATATTATGCCGCTGCCGCCTTTTCTCGAGCCGGTAAGTGAGAACGACCCCGATTTTGGAAAGGCCATCGAAGAGGTGTATTCCTCAGCAATGGGGGAAGGGACTTTAGACAAGAAGACCAAGCTCCTGATCGCGCTGGCCGTGGATGCCGTCAACGGAGCTACTCAGGGGGTAGCAAACATAGCCAGGCAGCTAAAGGACATGGGAGTGAGCGATGAGGAGATCCGGGAAGCCCTTCGCATAGCTTATTTTGCCAGCGGGAATTCCATATTAGCTTCGTATGCCGCTGCTTTCCCTTGCGGTGAGTAAATTGAAAACACCGGGAGTGAAAGTGCTCCCGGTGTTTTTTATATGTATACAAAATTCAGGAATATTTATTATTGACACAAACGTAAAATGTATGATAAAATTCCTCCAACGATCCGTCAAATTTTAATCTTTTTTTGCAAAGGGGGAGAGTTGATGCAGAAAAAATTTACAGCAATTCTGCTGCTGTTGTTAATTTTGGCAACAGTTTTGGCAGGTTGCACCAACACTGGTAAGACTTCGTCGTCCAACGAACTGGTTTTTTCAATTACGTCGGAGCCGCCCACCCTTGATCCTCAGTTGGCGACAGATCAGTATTCCATAATAGTGGGCAATGCGGTATTCGAAGGCCTTGTGAGATACTATGACGGCAAGGTCGAGCTCGGAATGGCTGAAAGAGTGGATGTTTCGGATGACAAGAAAGTGTATACTTTTCATTTGAGAGATGCAAAGTGGAGCGATGGTACCCCGGTTACCGCTTACGACTTTGAATATTCTTTTAAGAGGCTGTTGGATCCGGTAGTGGCTTCAGCCTATGCAAATCAGGGGTATTACATTTTGAACGGCGAAGAATACAACCTGGGAGAAATAACCGACCCCGATTTGGTCGGAGTAAAGGCCCTCGACGAAAAGACGCTCCAGGTAACCTTGAGGGCCCCGACCAAGTATTTTGAAAGTCTTTTAGGCTTTATTTCCTTTAAACCGTCGAGAAAAGATTTGGTGGAAAAGTATGGACAAGCATATGCCGCCGACGCCGACAAGATGGCGTACAACGGACCATTCATTATAAAAGAGTGGAAGCACGAGCAGGAAATAGTGCTGGAGAAAAACCCGGATTACTGGGACAAGGACAAAATAAAACTGGACAGGGTCCGCATCCTCATCATAAACGACCCGAACACCGCTTACCAGATGTTTGAAAACGGTGAGCTGGATTTCGCGAATGTGCCGACGCAGCTGGCAGAAATGGTGCAAAAGGAAGGCAATCCCCTCACCTACATGGACAGCTACGAATATTTTATAAGGTTTAACATGAAAAAGGAAGGCAAGCCGTATCTCGGCAACGAGAACTTCAGAAAAGCCATAGGTTACGCCATAGACAGGCAAAGCTATATAAACATGGCTTTTAAAGGCATTTCCAAACCGGCCACAAGGCACATTCCGCCGACGCTCTCCGGCCTGGAGAAAAAATTCGCGGAAGAGTTTCCGCTGGAATTTTATCCGCCGACCGCAGATGTGGCCAAGGCCAAGGAACTGCTAAATAAAGCTATGCAGGAACTCGGTATATCCGATCCATCCCAAATAACCCTGGAATTGATGGTGGACGACAGCTCCGGCACCAAAGACGGAGTCGAAGCCATCCAGGACATGCTTCAGAGGAATTTAGGCATTAAAGTAGATATAAAGATAGTCACTTACAAAGAAAGGCTCCAGCGGATGAGAGCCGGTGACTACGAAGCCATGATAACTCGCTGGGGACCGGATTACGACGACCCCATGACCTACCTCGATTACTGGACGTTAGGCGAAGGCATGATAAACAGCGGCTGGACCGATGAGAAGTACAACGAGCTCTGCAACATTGCCAAGACCACTACCGATTTCGAAAAGAGAAATGAGATAATGTTCGAGGCTGAGAAGATGCTCCTTGAAAAAGGTGTGGTCGTTCCTCTATACTTCCGGGAGGTCATGTGGGTGAAAAAGGATTACGTCCAGAACCTGGTGAGGACCTTTACTAGCGGTTCGGATCCGGATTTCATATATGCGACAGTAGAAGGTAAATAACAAGTTCCGGGAAATTTTCCCGGAACTTTTTTTGCATTTTTTGGTGGGCGATGATAACATTAAACTATAGGGATATCGAGGAGGTCTTGTAGTTGCGGCTCAGTCAACTCCATACGACATATTTTCAAGCGAAGAGGCTCAGAGAAATAATAAACGTAGTAGTAAAATACGGTTTCGGGTTTCTGGTGGAAAAAGTGGGCCTGGTCCGCCTGATTAACAGGCAGAAACACCGGGAACTGGGGATATTGACCACACCGGAAAGGGTGCGGTTGATGCTGGAGGAACTGGGCCCCACTTTTATAAAGCTGGGCCAGATTCTGGCCAGCAGGCCCGACCTGATACCGCCAGACTACATTGAAGAACTGAAAAAGCTGCATGACCGAATTCCCGGTGTCGGCTTCGAAAGCATAAAGAGACAGGTCGAAAAGGAATTGGGAAAGCCCATTGAAGAGGTATATTCTTTTTTCGACACCCATCCTTACGCTGCTGCCTCCATCGCCCAGGTCCACAGAGCTACTTTAAAGGGAGGCAAAGAGGTGGTGGTAAAAGTACAGAGGCCGGGCATAGACAGAATAATCAAGGCGGACCTGGAGATCCTGCACAATCTGGCCAGGCTTGCCGAAAAACACATCCCCGAAAGCCGCATATACGACCCGGTAGGCGTGGTAGCGGAGTTTGCCAAAGCTATGCATAGAGAACTTGACTTTACAAAGGAAGCATGGAACGTAGAAAAGTTCCGGCGAAATTTCGAGGGTGACGCCACCGTTTACGTGCCCAAGGTTTTTTGGGAATGCACGACCCATAAGGTGCTGACCATTGAATACGTGGACGGGGTGAGAATTGACCGGATAGATGAAATTTCAAGATCGGCCCATTTCAAGAAAAAAGTGGCGGAAAACGGCGCCAGGGCCATATTGAAGCAGATTTTCGCGCACGGGTTTTTCCATGCAGATCCCCATCCCGGCAATATTCTGGTGAGGTCCGACGGCAGTATAGCTTTTATCGATTTCGGAATGATGGGCAGGATAGACCGCGATACCATGAGAAAAATGGCTGAAATGATGCTGGGGGTCATAAATAGGGATGAGGAGAGAATCGTGCGCCTTCTGCTGGAGATCGGGCAGTCCGAAAAGCGCAGCAATTTGGAAGAATTGACGCTGGACGTGCAGGATGTACTGGATCGGTTTTACGGCAAAACTTTGAAGGAGATTAATATACCAGAGCTCATCAGCGATATTTTCCTCACCGCCGGCAGACACGGCATAAAAATACCTCCCAAATTTGCTCTGCTTTGCAAGTCTATCCTTACCATCGACGGCATCGGAAGACAGCTTTATCCCGATTTCGATTTTATAAAAATGGCCAAGCCTTTTGTAAAGCAGCTTTTCAGAGAGAGGTATAACCCGAAATACCTTACGAAAGATATCAGAAAGAATATAACAAATATTTTTCGGTCTTCTGCCCTTTTGCCGGACCTTATCGATGAAGTTTACAAAAAAGTAAAGAGAGAGAGCATAAAAATCGATTTTGAATACGGCGGCCTAGAAAGGTTTACCTTCGAACTCAATCGAATGGCCAACAGGATCGTATTCAGCATGGTACTGGCTTCGCTCATTATAGGTTCATCACTGATTGTCCGAGCCGGTATAGGCCCTGCCGCAGGAGAAATTCCCCTGATGGGGATAATGGGGTTTGTCCTGGCAGGCCTCTTGGGGGTGGGATTGCTGATTTCCATATTGAGAACGGGCGTAATGTGAAAATTTTTTGAGATGGGGTGATGAAAAATGAATAGAAAAATGTGCAAAGCCTTTTCACTGATCTTGATCGTTTCGCTCGCTTTTTTATATGGGCCTCCGGCTAAAGCTGCCGAGCAGGATAGTTCTGTCGAGACAGCAATCATAATGAGCATTGCCAATTTTATTAAAAACAATTTTGTGGAAGAAGTGGACGATACCAAATTGATGCAGGGAGCCATCAGGGGCATGATGGAATCGTTAGGAGACCCCTATTCCGAATATTTGACTCCGGAAGAATTGAAAGAGTTTCAAACGGAAACTAAGGGCAAATTCGGCGGCATCGGAGTGGTCATAACGTCCAAAGACAATTTTGCCACTGTAATTTCGGTAATCGATGGCACGCCTGCTGCTAAAGTCGGCATGATGCCCGGCGACAGGATCGTGGTAGTCAACGGAAAGGACGTGAGAAATTTGGGCACTTCCGAAATAGCATCGCTTTTGAGAGGCGAAGCGGGGACCCAAGTTAGCGTGGGCGTCCAGAGAGAAGGAAAGATGTTGAATTTTATTATGACCCGGGAAATAATTTCGATAAATCCGGTGGATTTTAGAATTTTGGAAGAGAACACGGGTTACATAAAAATCAGCGAGTTTAACGAGAATACGGCGGCAAACGTGAAAAAGGCCCTGGATTATTTTAAAAATAACGGAGTGAAAGGAATCATCCTGGACTTGAGGAATAATCCGGGAGGAGTCCTGCAGCAGGCCGTAAAAGTGGCGCAGTATTTTGTCCCAAAAGGGCCTATCGTGAAGGTGGTATTTAAAAACGGTAGGACAGTGACCTATAATTCCACTTCTGAACCGATGGAATTTAATCTGGTGGTGCTAGTAAACGGCGGTTCAGCCAGCGCTTCAGAAATAGTGGCCGGGGCCATAAAGGACAGAAAATCGGGCCTGCTGGTAGGCGAGAAGACTTTCGGCAAAGCTACCGTCCAGCAGGTTGTTGACCTCGGAGCTCTAGGGGGCATTAAAATAACGGTTGGGAAATATGTCACTCCCGGAGGGGTGGACATAAATAAAAGCGGCATCACCCCCGACGTAGAGGTGAAAGCAGCTGGAAGCGATGATGGGCGGGATTTGCAGCTTGAAAAGGCTCTGGAAATATTGAGGGAGCTCATGGGGCAGAAGGTAAAAAGTGCTGCATGAAAAACCGGCAATTAAAGCCGGTTTTTTGTTTGTCTACGCCTGCCGGAGAGATTAGAAGAAAAAGGGTACGTAGACTGAAAAATCATTTAAATTTGTATTTGCTTTGAGAAAATTCTGTAGTATAATGTACACTGGATTCAAATCTTAGATAGGAGGAGTAAAATGGATCAATTATTCTATGGCCTCAACGCTTTGAGTTTTCCTCAAATAATCATGTTTATAATTGGCGGTGTACTTATTTATCTTGCAATTGTAAAGGAATACGAACCGATGCTTCTCCTACCCATAGGTTTTGGGGCGATACTCGCTAATATTCCTTTTTCATCGGCTATAGGAGATGAAGGTTTTTTGACACTGCTTTTTAAAAGCGGCATTCTCACCGAACTCTTCCCTATCTTGATATTCATAGCCGTGGGAGCCATGATCGATTTTACCCCCCTCTTACAACAGCCATTCATGCTGTTTTTCGGGGCTGCAGCCCAGTTCGGTATATTTTTTACCATGGCTATGGCGGCACTGTTCGGGTTTGACCTTAAAGAAGCCGCTTCTATAGGAATAATAGGGGCGGCGGACGGTCCGACTTCTATTTACGTTGCCACCAAATTTGCAAGACACTTGCTCGCGCCCATTTCCGTCGCAGCTTATTCCTACATGTCCCTGGTACCCATTATTCAGCCGCCGGTTATAAGACTCTTGACTACCCCCGCCGAGAGAAGGATCAAGATGAAGCCGGACTTCGATGTGAAGATTTCAAAGACCGTGCTAATCCTTTTCCCCATAGTGATAACCCTAATTGCGGGAATTCTGGCCCCTATCAGCGTGGCCCTCGTCGGTTCGCTGATGTTCGGCAACTTAATAAGAGTTTCGGGAGTTATGGACAGGCTATCCAAAGCGGCCCAGAACGAGCTGGCCAATCTCGTCACGCTGCTCTTGGGAATTACGATAGGTTCTACTATGACCGCAGAACAGTTCTTAAACCCGTCGACGTTATTGATAATTGTAATGGGTCTCGTGGCCTTTATATTTGATACCGCAGGCGGCGTCATTTTCGCAAAAATTCTCAATCTCTTCCTTAAAAATAAAGTCAATCCTATGGTGGGAGCCGCTGGAATATCCGCCTTCCCCATGTCCGCCAGAGTAATTCAGAAAATGGCCCAGGAGGAAGATCCTTCTAACTTTGTGCTCATGCAGGCGATCGGAGCTAACGTGGCGGGGCAGATAGGTTCCATAATAGCCGGAGGTTTAATCCTCACTTTGGTAAAATAGTGGAAGGAGTGAAAAAGGGTGAACGTATTTCTTGAGACTTTAAAAATCATGGTCCAGGGCATGGCGGGGATATTCTTGGCGTTATCGCTTTTTTATATTATAATTAAATTCATGGTGAGAATTTTTCCGGAGGATGAATAAGGCGTTCGAAAAGAACGCTTTCTTTCTTTCTTAAGGGGGGGGGGGGGGAAACAATGGGAAAAGGAAACGTTTTGGGACATAAAAATACAGATAAGGATTATAATTTTTTCCCCATAGCGAACAGCA
>QGUT01000055.1 GCA_003242255.1 Bacillota bacterium | reverse complement strand
CCCCCAACACCCTTATCCCCAACACCCTTATAGGGTATCCATGTATATTATAGAATTATAACGATTACCAGTCAAATGAATAAAATAAAAACCCCGCCATGCCGTGTACTGACAAGGAACAGAGACCCTGCTCTCCCAAGTGGGTGTCCTCCTGGAAGCTTCATGTTTCCCTCTTCCGAGAGGGCATACAATCCACTTCCAGAGTCCGGACTCCCTATGTCATAGTGTTGGCTCTTTCCTCTGTCAGGTCCACGCGCACAGCAGGGAGGTTGACTTTTCAATTATAATAATACCACAGCCGGCTGTCCCAAATCAATTGTTTTTAATTGTTAATTTGAATGTGTAGTTCCTTCAACTGCTTCGGCTCTACGGGAGCAGGTGCTTCGGTCATGAGGCATGCAGCGTTTTGTGTTTTCGGAAAAGCGATGCAATCGCGAATGCTGTTGAGCCCTAAAAGCAGCATGACTAAACGGTCGAGTCCATAAGCTATACCGCCGTGGGGAGGCGTTCCGTATTCGAAGGCCTTGAGCAAGAATCCGAAATTTTCCCAGGCCCTTTCTTTCGTAAATCCCAAAACTTTAAACATCCTCTCCTGCACGTCTGTTCTATGTATCCTTATGCTGCCTCCGCCTACTTCGGTGCCGTTGAGAACCAGATCGTAGGCCTTTGCCCGCACCCGCGACGGGTCAGTTTCCAGAAAATCCAGGTCCTCATCCATCGGCGAGGTGAAGGGATGGTGCATGGCCACATAGCGATTTTCCTCTTCGTCCCATTCCAAAAGCGGAAACTCCACCACCCAGAGGAAATTAAGCGCACCTTCATCTATCAAGTTGAGTTGTTTCCCCAGATGCAGCCTGAGTTGACCCAACGAGGTCAACGCTAGTTTCGGATCGGCGTCAGCCACAAATAACAACAGATCTCCCGGCTCAGCATTCATGCGCTTTAGCAGTTCATTTAAAAGTTCCTCGCTGAAAAACTTCGCAATTGGCGATTTTATCCCTTCGCTAGAATACACTATCCACGCGAGACCTTTAGCGCCAAATTCCTTGGCCTTTTCCACCAGCTCATCAATCTGCCGGCGGCTGAAAAGATCCGCCGCCTTTTTCACGTTTATTCCCTTGACTTTTCCACCCGCCTTTGCCGCCTCGGAAAAAACCTTGAATTCGCTTTTCAGCGCAATATCGGTCACCTCTACCATTTCGAGGCCGAAACGGGTATCGGGCTTGTCTGTCCCGTAAAGTTCCATGGCATCTTTGTAAGCCATCCGTTTAAAAGGAATTTCTACACTGATGCCAAGGGTCTTTTCCACGACATGCTTGACGAGTTTTTCGTTCAGGGCAATTACATCATCCACATCGACGAAAGACATTTCTATGTCGAGCTGGGTAAATTCGGGCTGCCTGTCGGCCCTCAGGTCCTCATCGCGGAAGCACCTGCATATCTGATAGTACTTTTCAATTCCGGCCACCATTAAAATCTGCTTGAAAAGCTGGGGAGACTGGGGCAGGGCGTAAAAGGTGCCGGGATTTAAGCGGCTTGGCACTAAAAAGTCCCTGGCCCCTTCCGGGGTACTTCTCGTAAGCATTGGAGTTTCTACTTCTAAAAAGCCGTTATTGTCTAGGAATTCCCTTATAGCTTTTTTCACTTCGTGCCGGAAAGCTATATTTCGCAACATCGTCGGCCTTCTGAGGTCCAGGTACCTGTACTTGAGCCGCAGGCTTTCATCCACCCTTATGTCATCCTCTATCGGGAACGGAGGAGTTTTGGAAGGATTCAATATCTCAAGCCTGTCGGCATAAACTTCAATTTCGCCGGTCTTTATCTTGGGATTGACGTTTTCCTTCGGCCGCTCGTTGACCTTCCCTTTTACAGCTATTACATACTCATTTTTGATTTCTTTTGCCGCCTCAAAGGCCTCCCTATTGTACTCAGGGTTAAAAACGACCTGAACAATGCCGCTTCGGTCTCTCAAATCTACAAAAATCAGGCCCCCGTGATCCCGGCGGGTCTGGACCCATCCCATGAGAGTAATTTCCTGACCGAGGTTTTCTCTTGTCAGCACACCGCACTGATGAGTTCTTTTCATCTTTTCCAACATATCTAACAACCCTTTCCTATCTTTTTTTCAATAAAGCTTTTGCTTCTTCAAAAGTCATTTTTTCTTGCAAACCTGTCGATAAATCTTTAACGGTTATTTTCCCAGTTTCAACTTCTTCTTCGCCTATTATGAAGACGTATTTTGCCGGTATTTTGCTGGCGTATTTCAACTGGGCTTTAAGGCTCCTGCCCATCACATCAATTTCTGCCGAAAATCCATCTCTCCTCAAATCATAAAGGAGGCGCAGGCCGTATTCTCTTTGCTCTTCGCCGGCAATAGCTATAAACGCATCCATGGCCCAGGAGTCGATCTTCAGCAATCCCTTAGATTCCAGCAATAACGTCAATCTTTCCACGCCCATGCCAAAGCCCGCAGCGGGAGTAGGAGGTCCGCCGCATTCCTCAATGAGGTCGTCGTACCTGCCGCCGCCGCAGACGGCGCTCTGAGCCCCCAGTTCTTCCGAAATTATTTCGAACACGGTCTTTGTATAGTAGTCCAGCCCCCTCACTATGCCGGGGTCCACCTCAAATTTTATTCCTACCGCCGACAATTCCTTTTTAACCTGTTCAAAATGCTTCCTGCAATCATCGCACAGGAAATCCAAAATTACCGGAGCACTTTCAAGCACCTTTCGGCATCCCTCGTTCTTGCAGTCGAGAATTCTCAAAGGATTTCTGTCCAGCCGCACAAGGCAGGTCTCGCACAGAAATTCCTTCTTATTATTTAAGAACTCATTTAACCTTTTCTTATAATCTTCCCGGCAACGCTTACATCCCAACGAATTGATATGTACCTTCAATTGGGAAAGGCCCAGTTTTTCTAAAAATAAAACGGCCAGCGCTATGACTTCCACATCTATCGACGGGCTGGGAGAACCGAAGGCTTCGACTCCAAACTGGTGAAATTCCCTCAGCCTGCCGGCCTGCGGTCTTTCATATCGAAAACACGGCGAAATATAAAAAAACTTCGCCGGTAAGGGTTCGTTAAAAAGTTTATGTTCGATAAAAGCTCTCACTACCGGAGCAGTCCCTTCGGGTTTAAGGGTGATGCTCCTCCCCGATTTATCGAGGAAAGTGTACATCTCTTTTTCGACGATATCCGTCGCCTCACCTATACCCCTTTGGAAAAGCTCAGTGTGTTCGAATGTGGGAGTCCTTATTTCCCTGTAGCCAAACCGCTCACATATCTTCCTGAAAAGCTCTTCCACATGCAGCCATTTAGCGCAGTCTTCAGGCAGCAAATCGCGCGTGCCCCTTGGTGCTTTTGTTAGCATACTTTCAGCTCCTCGTTTATTTTTGCTATAAATCAATATAGAAAAATTAACTTTTCATGTCAAGCAATTTTTCACAATTTCATAACATATCCCTCATAGACTTTAAAAAAACTCGTATTAAAATATATAGGTACAAGGACTTTGAAAAAGCACCACGGAGGTGAAAGCCATGAGTGTGTTCTCCCGTTACAAATATTTCATCGCTATTTTGCTCGGATTTACCATGGGTGCGGCGGTAGTCGTCGGCGGGATATTCGCTTACAATTTAATCTATCCTTCCAACTCGGCCAATGCGGGCACCTCAACTTCTTCGAGCAACAACTCGAGTCAAACAGCCTTTATAGGCCCGACCAACATCCCGGACATCATAGAAAATGTAGAAGATGCGGTGGTTTACATTGAAACGACGACCAGGAGCAATTCCGTCGATCCGTTTTTTTACGACCCGTTTTTCAGGCAATTTTTCGGGGATAGTTATCAGGAAAGTACCAGCGTGGGGTCAGGCTTCATCATCAGTTCCGACGGATATATACTGACCAACCACCACGTCATCGAAGGTGCCACCAAAGTGAGCGTCACCGTTAAAGGCTTCTCGGGCCCCTTTGAAGCCAAAGTAATCGGCACCGACTCTGAGCTGGACCTCGCAGTGCTCAAGATAAATTCTGAAAAAGAACTACCATATCTGAAGTTGGGCGATTCGGACCAGATGAGGGTTGGCGATTGGGTCATCGCTATAGGAAACCCCTACCGGCTGGACCACACCGTCACCGTAGGAGTGATTAGCGCCAAAGGCAGGCCCCTTTCCATAACCGACAAGATCACCGGTAAAACCAGGGTGTTCAAAGACCTCATTCAGACCGATGCTGCTATCAACCCGGGAAACAGCGGCGGTCCGCTGATCTCCCTGAAAGGCGAAGTAATCGGCATCAATACCGCTGTCAACGCCGAAGCCCAGGGCATCGGCTTTGCAATTCCCATAAACACCGCAAAGGAAGTTTTAGATGAGCTCATAAGAACCGGCGGCGTCTCCAGGCCTTACATCGGCGTCTACCTCCAGGATATAACCAAAGAACTGGCCAGTTACCTGGATTTAAACAGCACTGAGGGAGCCCTAATAAGGTATGTCGTCCCTGACAGTCCCGCAGAAAAAGCAGGCTTAAGACAAGGGGACGTAATTCTCAAGATAAACAATAAGCCCATAAAGAGTTCCAGCGACGTTTCGGATATAGTAAGTAACACCGAGATTGGTCAAAAGCTCGAGCTTTTGATATATCGAAATGGCAGGACTAAGTCTGTCACGGTAACGGTGGGGAAAAAACCTAATGAATAAAAACTCGAGGGATCATTTGTTCCCTCGAGTTTTTTTGAATAAAATTCGCTTAGGATTTTCTTCATCATCCAATTCATCCCTTATGCTCTTGACCGTCTCCACGTTAACCTTCATATCTCTAGCTATTTCCTCGTCAGCCAGTCCTTCTTCAAACAACTCAAGGTAATCGCTAAAAGCTTCTTCCGGTCTAAATAATAACCTGGGGGGTTTATTTTTTTTCTTCATCAAAATCCCTCCCATCCCCAGGTATAGTGTTCCCCCTGCGGAAAAAATTATTATTTCGGGGTTCTATCTCAGGAAGGGATTGGTCGCTTTCTCGGCCCCAATCGTGGACTCGCCGCCGTGGCCCGGCAGAATGCGCACATCATCATCCAGCACGAGGAGTTTCGTATTAATGGAATCTATTATTTGCTCGTAAGAACTGCCGGGGAAATCGGTCCTTCCTATGGAGCCGGCAAAGAGGGTATCTCCAGTAAAAAGAAGTTTCCCCGATTTTATGCAGATGCTGCCAGGCGTATGGCCGGGAGTCCATAAGATCTCCAAAGTCAATTCCCCAACATCTATTACATCTCCGTCCTTCAACTCCACGTCAGCGGGTGGCTGCGTTATACTGTGTCCCAAGAAAAAAGACAAATTTTCCTTCGCCGAACCAAGCATTTTTGAATCTTTTTCGTGGATGGCTACCTTCGCGCCGGTAAAATTTTTCACCTCTTCCACCGCACCTATGTGGTCCGCATGGCCATGGGTCAGAATTATCCACTCCACCTTTAGGTTTTGATCTTCAATCTCCTTCAATATAGAACTGGATCCCGCCCCGGGATCAATTACCACCGCATTTTTTTGGTCGTCGGCTAAAATATAGCAATTGGTGGCGAGCAGTCCCACTGGCAGCCTTTTTAAGAACATGGCTCTCCTCCTCAAAAGGCCTTCTTCGAATCGAGCAAGATGGTCACAGGGCCATCGTTGAGTATGGTCACCAGCATATGGGCTTGAAATTGTCCGGTTTTCACGCTGGCAATCTTATTTCTGCAAAGCTTTACAAAAACTTCGTACAATTCTCGGGCTTTGTCTTGAGGAGCGGCTTGGGTGAAACTGGGCCTCCTGCCTTTTCTGACATCGCCCATCAGGGTAAATTGGGAGACGATCAACATTTCGCCCTTTACATCTTCCAAAGAAAGGTTCATTTTCCCCTCTTCGTCTTCAAATATCCTGAGAGATACAATCTTTTCTGCGAGATATTCGGCATCCTCTGCAGTATCATCTTGGGAAACCCCCAATAGGACCATGAGTCCCGGTCCAATTTTGCTTATTATCTCATCGTTTACTGCAACAGAAGCTTCCTTTACCCGTTGGACAACAGCTCTCATTTACTTAGTACCTCCTATTGATTCATTACCCTCCTGACCTCAAAAATTCCGTTTATTTTTTTCAATTTTTGAATAACATTATCCAGGTGCTGTTTATCGGTAATTTCAAGAATCAGGTCAATTACCGCAATGCCGTTTTTCGACGCCCTAGCATTTACCGAATCTATGGACGTATTCATGTTCCCAAGGATATCTAGCACATCCGACAGTATGCCCGGCCTGTCATAGCCCGAAGCTTCAATTTCTACCGGGAACGACTTTTCCTTGATAAATCCATCCCATTTTACTTCAATGAGCCTTTCTCTATCGTAAACGTTGTTGATTACATTGGGACAATCCTGCCTGTGGATTGAAACCCCCCGGCCTCTGGTTATATACCCCACTATTTTATCTCCGGGTACCGGATTGCAGCACCGGGAGAATTTCACCAAGACATTGTCTACACCATCGATTTTTACGCCTTCAAAGACCTTAGTCTTGCGCTTTGTCCTCTGCTCCCCTCTTGCGCCCTCGAGTTCTGTTTTGTCGAATTTAACGTTCTTCTTATATTCTTCTAAAATTTTTTGAACGGCTTGGGGGGCCGAAATGCCTCCGTAACCGACCGCTGCAAAAAGGTCCTCCGTATTTTGAAAGCTGAGCCTTTTGAGCAGTTTGTCCATAAAATCTTGATTAATAAGCTGGTATATATCGTACCCCTGCCGCTTGGCCTCTTTTTCCAGCATCTCTTTTCCGCGGTTAATGTTCTCTTCCCGTCTTTCCCTTTTGAACCATTGCCTTATCTTATTTTTCGCTTGAGTGGATTTTACGAACTGCAGCCAATCCCGGCTTGGGCCATTGCTGTGAGCCGACGTTATTATTTCCACTATATCTCCGTTTTTCAGCTTATAATCTAAAGGCACGATCTTGCCGTTGACCTTCGCTCCGACACACCTGTTTCCGATATCAGTATGAATTCGGTATGCAAAATCGATGGGGCAGGAGCCTGCAGGCAAGTCTATCACATCGCCTTTGGGAGTAAAGACGTAAACTTCATCGGAGAACAAATCTATTTTCAGGGATTCCATGAATTCTCTTGCATCCCTGAGGTCCCTCTGCCAGTCGAGAATTTCTCTAAGCCACGACAATTTTTTATCAAAATCGTCAGCCTTGTTTCCTTCTTTGTACCTCCAGTGTGCTGCAATACCGTACTCCGCAGTCTTGTGCATCTCATAAGTTCTAATTTGAATTTCCAGAGGTTCACCAGAAGAATCTATGACCGTAGTGTGGAGCGATTGGTACATGTTGGGCTTCGGCATAGCTATATAATCCTTAAATCTGCCGGGCAATGGCTTCCACAAAGCATGGATAACCCCGAGAGCAGCGTAACAATCTCTTACGCTTGATACTATCACCCTTACGGCGGTCAGGTCGTAAATCTGCTCGAAAGACTTGTTCTGTTCCTTCATCTTTTTGTATATACTGTAAAAATGCTTAGGGCGCCCCTGTATCTCTGCCTTTATACCCGCTGCCGCCAGTCTTTCGCCCAGAATTGCTATCATTTTGTTTATATGTTCTTCCCTTTCCCTTCTCTTCTTGGCAACTTTCTCCACTAATTCATAGTAGTGCTCTGGTTCCAAGAACCTAAAAGATAAATCTTCCAGTTCCCACTTAATTTTGTATATTCCGAGGCGATGAGCAAGAGGAGCAAAGATATCCAGGGTTTCTCTCGCTATTTCTTTCTGCTTTTCCTGTGGCAAGTATTTAAGGGTCCTCATGTTGTGGAGCCTGTCAGCCAGCTTTATCAGTATAACCCTTATATCCTTGGCCATCGCCAGGAACATCTTTCTCAGGTTTTCTGCCTGCTGCTCCTCTTTGGTCTTAAACTCCAGCTTTCCCAACTTTGTGACGCCATCCACCAAAAGAGCTATTTCTTCTCCAAATTCTCTAGTGATATCCTCCAGAGTAAATGGGGTATCTTCCACTACGTCGTGCAACAGGCCGGCAGCTATCGTCGTGGTATCCAACTCTAAGTCAGCCAAAATCATAGCAACTTCTAAGGGGTGGAAAATGTAAAGCTCCCCGGAAATTCGGTGCTGGCCCTCGTGAGCTTTTTTTGCAAATTCGTAAGCCCTTTCGACTAGTTCTTCCGATTCAGCCGAAGGATTATACGATTTTACGCGAGCTATGAGACTATGAACATCTGCCAAAATATCCACCCCTTTTTTATACTTAATATTTGATGAGGGAGATTACCTCGTACTTAGACAAATTTTCCCTTCCTTTTAAATCGGTCAATTCGATCAAAAAGGCCACGGCGGTGACTATTCCACCAAGGCTTTCGACCAATTCGATCGTGGAGAAAATGGTCCCTCCTGTAGCCAGAAGGTCGTCCACTACCAATACTTTTTGACCTTTTTGTATGGCATCTTTGTGCATTTCGAGCACGTCAGTGCCGTATTCGAGTTTGTATTCTGCCTGTATAGTCTCTCCCGGAAGCTTGCCCTTTTTCCTAGCTGGAACGAATCCCTTGCCCAGTTCATAAGCCAGGGGAGCTCCGATAATGAAACCCCGGGCCTCCGGTCCAGTTACGAGGTCGAAATCCTTGTCTCTTACCAAGTCGGCCAGGCTCTTGATTGCGACTCTAAAAGCTTCCCCATCCTTGAGCAGGGTTGTTATGTCCTTAAAGCTTATTCCTTTCTTGGGAAAATCCATTATTACGCGAATTTTCTCTTTTAGGTCCATTTGATCTCCTCCTGTTTCAAAATTTCTCTAATATTATAAAAATTATTATAAAACTCTATAATCTCTTTTCGCAATTGCAAAAGCTTCCGAAAAGTAGGTGAAAGGCTGCAATCTATACTTTTTAATCGGGAATCGAAATAGGTAACTTTTATTTTGCCTTCACTGACGGCGTATTTCAATATATTCGATTCTTCCAATATATTCATCGCATTCAAAACGCTTATTCGGTCTACTTTCTTTAAATTTTTCTGCCGCAGAAAATCTATGATCTCGTTTAAAGAAAAAGCAAATTCTCCGTTTTTTAACATATTGTATACATAGCCTAGCGTTAGTGCTAAAATATTTTTTTCTGGCAACAATTTTTTGCACACAAAATAGTTATACCTCAGATCTTCTCTGTTGAATATTAAGTGAAGTTTGGATGAAGGCAGGCCTAAAATGTGGCCTTTGAAAAAGCCTATGCCAAAAGGCGGATCGTAAAAGACAATCGCATCCATATCATCC